>CADCOF010000049.1 GCA_902802975.1 uncultured Ruminococcus sp.
AACTTTTGGAAACCCTATATGTGTATTTTAGCAACATATATTTATGTTGTCAAGGAAAAAGTCAGCCTTGCGGCTGAAGGGCAATTTATCCCGCCGCCTATAGAGGCGGGGGACTTCTTGTCCGTTAGGTTAAAAGCAGCACAATCCCGTAAATAACACCCGCAAGGGTTCCGTATACAATAACCGGTCCCGCAATTGTGAACATCTTTGCGCCCAGCCCTGTGATGAACCCTTCGGACTTGAATTCTATCGCCGGACTTGCTACTGAATTTGCAAATCCCGTTATCGGTACCAGCGTTCCCGCGCCCGCTTTGTTCGCTATTTTTCCGTATATCCCCAGCGCGGTCAGCACAACGCCAATGAAAACCAATGTGATTGACGTCCATGACCGTGCCTCTTTCAGCGGAATGCCGAGACGTGTGTACATTTCTATTATCGCTTGTCCCAATACACAGATCAGCCCGCCAACCGAAAATGCCCAAAGGCAGTCTTTTGCAAGTGTGCTGTTTGGCGACGCTGTGTCTGTAAGTTTAGAATATTCTTCTTTTGAAATATCCATTTTTGTTCCTTTCTATTATTTAAAAGCTCTGCTTTATATGGATTGCTGTAGACAGCGGTTTTAGCAGTTTATTTTTTGTTTTTAGAAATTGTTTGTTTGTTTTGCATATTGCTATTATTCCGAAAATGTGAAATAATATACACTGAAACGAAAATTATTGACCTAATTTAGAACATATTGTAAAAAATAAAAAAATGTTGGGAATTGACTTTATTTCGTCATATATTTGTTGTATAATTAGGTTTGTCAAAACTTAAAGATCCGGAGGATTGGATAGTGAGTGTTTATCTTGACAACAGTGCCACCGCGCCAATGTCGCCTGCTGCTGTGAATGCTCTTTGCGAGACTGCCCGGAATGTTTTCGGGAACCCTTCATCGCTGCATGGGCTTGGTCTTAAAGCGGAACATGTTCTCAATGATTCACGAGCCGCTGTCGCCCGATTGATAGGCGCATGCGAAAGCAGCGTTGATAAGGAGATAATTTTTACGTCAGGCGGCACCGAGGCAAATAACCTCGCAGTGTTAGGTGCAGCGCATGCCGCACGACGCAGGGGCAGCAGGATTGTTACAACTATGATCGAGCATTCATCCGTTTTGGAGAGCTGCAGACAGCTTGAATCGGAGGGGTTCGATGTGGTGTACCTGAAGCCCGACAGCAAAGGTCATGTCTCAAAGCAGGATTTGATCAGCACCATAGATAGTGACACCATTCTTGTGAGTGTTATGTATGTCAATAACGAGCTTGGCACGATTCTTCCCGTTGAGTCAATAAAAAGTATAATCAAAGCGAAAAATTCTCCCGCGCTTTTTCATGTGGACGCCGTTCAGGCACTTGGCAAGATTCCGGTTAAAGTTCAGAAACTTGGCTGCGACTTGTTGTCAGTGTCTGCCCATAAAATACACGGCTCGAAGGGCTGCGGTGCGCTTTACATCAGAAAAGGCGTTCATATAAAGCCGCTGTTTTACGGCGGTGAGCAGGAGAAGAAGATTCGCCCGGGTACCGAGGCACTGCCTTTGATCGCATCGTTTGCCGCAGCTGCCGGCGAATGTACGGATATTTCGGCAAAAGCTAAAAAAACAGCCGAACTTAAGGCGCTGCTGCTGTCGGAAATTTCCGACTTAGACGATGTAACGGTAAATTCGCCTGATGATGGGTCTCCATATATTGTGAATATATCAACATCACATATCAATAGTGAAACTATGATTCATTATCTTGAAAGTGAAGATATATATATATCAAGCGGTTCGGCTTGCGCGAAAGGCAAAAGAAGTCACGTTCTTTTGGCTGCCGGACTCAGCGTTCAACAGATCGATACTGCGCTGCGAATAAGCTTTTCCGATAACAGCACCGCGCAGGAAGTGATCGCTTTTTCACAGGCACTGCATAAAGGCGTAAATGCGCTTGTGCGTGCTTATTAGAGTGAGAGGAAAATCTGTCAATATGATAAAAAATGAAATAATACTTGCAAAGATCGGCGAAGTCGTTCTGAAAGGATTGAACCGCAAGAATTTCGAGGATTTGCTGATAAAAAATATACGCCGCAGACTGTATCCGCTGGGCGCGTTCGAAGTAAAAGCGTCGCAGTCAACAATCAGGATAACGCCGCTTGACGAAGATATCGACATGGACGAGGCGTGCAGCCGCGTGGGTAAGACTTTCGGTATCGTTGCATACTGCAGAGCGTGCGCAGTTGAAAAGGATTTGGAAAAAATAAAGCAGGCTGCATGCGAATATCTCGAAGACGAGCTGCTTTTGGCTAAATCGTTTAAGGTGGAGTCAAAGCGTTCGGATAAAAAATTTCCATATGGTTCCCCCGAAATATCAAAGGAAGTAGGAGGCTTTATTGCTGATACGTTCCCGAATCTCACTGTGGACGTTCACAATCCCGATATAACCGTTATGGTCGAGGTTCGCGACATGGCTGCGTATGTTCACGCAAACGCCGTAGAGGGCGCGGGCGGACTGCCCATACCGAGCGGCGGCAGGGCGGCGGTTCTCATAAGCGGCGGCATTGACAGCCCCGTGGCGGCGTATATGATGGCAAAACGAGGAATCGAACTTACCGCTATACATTTTGCAAGTCCGCCTTATACAAGCGAGCGCGCCGAAGAAAAGGTTCAGACTTTGCTGAAACTTGTTTCTGAGTATGCCGGCAGGATAGAGATGTATACCGTGCCGTTTACAAAAATTCAAGAAGAAATAAAAAGCAAATGCCCGGAAGATTTGTTTACAATAATAATGAGACGCATGATGATGAGAGTGTCGAAAAAGATCGCCGAACAGCATGAGTGCATGGCACTTATTACCGGTGAGAGTCTCGGTCAGGTGGCAAGTCAGACTCTGGGTGCAATTGCCTGCACAGACGAAGTGGCGGGTATGCCTGTTTTCCGTCCGCTGATCGGCATGGATAAAAAAGAGATCATAGCAATCAGCGAAAAGATCAATACGTTTGAAACATCACTGCTGCCTTATGAAGATTGCTGCACCGTGTTTACGCCGCGTCACCCGAGGACAAAGCCAAAAATCGAAATGGTGAGAAAAGCCGAGTCGGCAGTGCTGTGGGACGAGCTTATAGAAGAGGCTGCAAACGGCGCGAAATGCACAGTGATCTACCCGGCGGACAGTGTTCGCTGAACTTGATAGGAGGTTAATACAATTTGAAAGCGGAAATTTACTCTTTGGTAGATAAATCTTTCAATCCCAAGTCACTTGACAAAAAGATGAACATCGTGACAAACAACCTAAAAGATGCCGATATCGAGATTTTGTATAAGACTGATCTTGAAGATGACAAAATACAGATTCTTGAGGCACTTCGTCAAAGCTATTCAACTGATGAGGGCATACAGCTTATCATTGTTGCTAACGCGCTTGACGGTACGTCTGACTGCGATACGCTGTCGCTTTTCAGGAAACTTTGTCCCAAACATACAGAAAAATCCAACGACCCCGACGATGACCTCTATTACGATAATATTTCGGAGTATAAATACAGCTCCGATCTTGAGGATCTTGCCGATACACTTGAAAGCAGTGGTAAGCGTAAAAAGGCAAAGCAGGCTGACAAAAAAGAAGAAAAGCTTGTGTATGAGATATGGTCTGCGGGAGATATGGGACGAGGCTATGAGGGCTGCTTTATACTCTATGATGAAAAGCTGATACTGGCTCTTCCAAAGGAAGCGTTAACAAAGGTTCCGACCTCCGATATGATCATTGCCGGCGCAAAGAAGGCAACTTCGGCGCGCGGTATCACTACCGGCAAGATTATAGGCGGCAGGATAACGGATCATTTCGACTATTATGTTATAGCGCAGCAGTCTACATCAAAGACCAAGAAAAAAGGTTTCTTTGCGAGTGTGTTCCCAACGAGCAACGACAAGCCGCTGGAATCAATTCGAAAGATTGTACTTTTGGCGGCAACGGTTACTTTTATAGTAACGGCAGTCATTCTGGTGAAACTTCTCTTTGTGGAGCCGGCGCGGGTCGAAAAGCAGTATGACGACCTCAGAGAGATCGCCCACCCGACCGTTAAGGTAAAAGACCCGAACACCGACGCGCCTGCCGAAGACACGGAGAGGGACGAGCTGAGCCGGTTTGAAAAACTGCAGGCTATCAATCCGGAAATTGTGGGTTGGATATATATTCCAAAAACTACGTATATTGACTACCCGGTATTGGAGCATGAGGGTGACAACGAACAGGGGCAGTTTTATCTCCATCGTGATTATAAGAAAAATGGGTCGTCTTACGGTTCTATATTTGTAGATTATCGATGCAAGAAGAGTATTAATTCAAAAAATATTATTCTTCACGGTCATAACATGGATAACGGTCAGGTGTTCCATCAACTGCTTAGTTACTCCGATTTGAGTTTTTATCGCACCACGCCTATAATCCAGTTCGATACGCCGGATTATGACGCAGACTGGAAGATTATTTCCGTGTTCAAAACAAATACGCTTACCGAACAGGGCGAGTTTTTCAATTATCTCAGAGGAGAATTTGATTCCGAGACCGAATTTATGGATTTTGTGTATAATGTTCTCGAAAGATCGATCATTGATACCGGTGTTACGGTGAATGAAGATGATCAGCTGTTGACGCTTTCGACATGTTCATATGAAATGACAAATTTCAGAACCGTTATAGTGGCAAGACGAGTTCGCCGCGGCGAAGAGTCAAAGGTAGATACGTCGAAGGCAGCTTTGAATCCCGACCCGGTATGGCCGCAGGGCTATTGTGCGTCAAGAGGTATCCAGCGCAAAGAATTGACAGATTTCGGTACTGCATGTCGTGCCGGACAGACTCCGTGGTATGATGGTGACTATAAGCTTGACAAAAAAGATATACGCAAAGTAAAGGTAATTGACACCGACAGAGAAGAAGAGGAACGTGCCGAGCAGGAGCGCAGAGAGCAGGAAGAGCAGGAGCGCAGAGAGCAGGAAGAGCAGGAGAAGCGCGAGGAAGAAGAGGAGAAGAAGCGCACTGAAAGCGAGAAAGCTGCAAGTCAGAAAGCTGCAAGCGAAAAGGCTGCAAGCGAAAAGGCTGCAAGTGAAAAAGCTGCAAGCGAGAGAGCAGCGAATGAACGTGCCGCAAGCGAGCGTGCCGAGCAGGAGCGCAGAGACGCAGAGAGCAGACAAGCCGCCGAAGAAGAAGCAGCGCGTGCAGCGTCCGAGCAGGCAGCAAGGGAAGAGTCGCAGCGTCAGGCGGAGCTAGAGCAGCAATCCGAAGAACCTCAGGTTGACCCCGAGCCGGAATCACAGGTAACGGAAGAGCCGACGGAGCCAATTGATAACGGCGGAGAAGACGATCAAACGCCGACATACGAATAAATAATCAAAACCCGCGTCTGACTTTTGGTCAGGCGCGGGCTTTTTAGTTTGGATTTTCACATTATCTATTGCTTTATTTCGTAAATTGTGATAGAATTATAATGAAGATTTGTCGGCAAATGCCGGCAGCGGAAATAGAGGAGTCTTTTATGGACAGCAAGAATAAACGACCGCAAAAGAATTATAAACCGAAATATACAGAAGAGGAACGCAAAGCTTTTGTCGAGCAAAGACGTAAATCAAGAGAACAGTGTTTTGCTCTGATTTTTGAAATGAGCTTTACCGATGACAACTACATGGACGTGCTCGATTCTGCAATCGAAAGCAGACTTATTGAAACAGATGAGTTTATTGATACATTGATGGATTACTATTCGAATCACAAAAACGAGATTGACGAGCGTATTCGTCCACACATAAAAGGTTGGGCGTTTAACCGTGTGTCGAAGGTGTCGTTGAGCGCGATACGCCTTGCCGTTTGCGAGGTCGCCTGCAAAAAGTCAAGCGTCGGTGCCGCCGTTAACGAGGCTGTGGAGCTTGTCAAGAAGTACGGCGCAGAGAAGGAGCATTCGTTTGTCAATGCTGTTCTTTCTTCAATGTACAGAGAGAAAAAGTGATGAGCGGAGGATATGTTCTGGGGCTTGATACCAGCAATTACACAACGTCGGCGGCATTATATTCTCTTGATGAAAATACGGTGACACATAATCGCCGACTGCTTCCTGTGCAGAAAGGCGGCAGGGGTCTTCGCCAAAGCGACGCTGTTTTTCATCACACAGCGGCTCTGCATGAAATTATCGGGGAGCTGTACCGTGATTTGGACTTTGTTCCCGATATAAAGGCGATAGGCGTGTCATCGCGCCCGCGCAGCGAGGAAGGTTCATATATGCCGTGCTTCCTTGTGGGTGCTAACGCCGCGCATATTTTAGGTACCGTTATGAATGCCCCGGTGTATGAGTTTTCTCACCAGGCAGGTCATATCGCTGCTGCGATATACTCATGCGGTAACAGTGATTTATATAATAAAAAATTTTTGGCTTTTCATGTTTCGGGGGGAACGACCGAAGCAGTGATAGTTACACCCGATAAAAATAATGTGTTTAACTGCGAAATAGTCGGAAAAACTCTCGATCTGCATGCCGGTCAGGCGGTTGACAGAGTCGGCGTGATGATGGGACTTGATTTCCCGTGTGGAAAAGAGCTTGAGAAACTGGCGTTGACGTGCAGTGAAAAACCGCGTGTAAAAATCTGCGTCAAGGATTGCGACTGCTGCCTGTCGGGAATAGAGAATATTTGCAGTAAAATGGCGGAAAATAACGAAGACAAGCCGCTTATCGCAATGACGTGTTTGACGTTTATCGAGAAGACGCTTGAAACGATGTGCAAAAACATTATCGAAAAGTACGGCGAGATGCCGATATTGTTTGCCGGCGGCGTTATGAGCAATACTATCATAAGAAACGGATTGAGTGCGCGTTTTCCGTGCCGATTTGCCTCGGTAGAATTGTCGAGCGACAATGCCTGCGGCACTGCGATACTGGCGGCAAGAAGTTGTTTTGCTAATTAGGAATTAGGAATGAGGAATGAGGAATGAGGAATTCAATGTGCACATTTCACATTGATAATAGTTCCAAATATATAGAGAGAACAAACGATATCCCGCGGGTGCGGGCAAAAATACGAAAGGAATGGTTGTATGACTGCTGCTGTGCTGACAGTATCGCAGGTGAATAGCTATGTCAAGCAAAGCCTTGACGGGGACAGAAAACTGCAAAATATTTTTGTGAATGGTGAAATATCGAACTTCAAGGGCAACTATTCCTCGGGTCATTGGTATTTTACATTGAAAGATAACAGAAGTGCGATAAGTGCCGTTATGTTCTCAAACAACAACGCGCGCGTGCGCTTCAAGCCGCAGGACGGAATGAAGGTTATTGTGTCGGGAAGAGTGTCGCTTTATGAAGTGACGGGACAATATCAATTTTATGTAGATAGTATGCAGCCCGACGGTAAAGGCGGAATTGCGCTTGCGTATGAACAGCTGCGCGATAAGCTGCAGGCGCAGGGGCTTTTTGACGCAAAGCATAAAATCCCGCTGCCGACGCTGCCAAAGCGTATCGGCGTTGTTTCTTCCGCGTCGGGGTCTGTTATTCAGGATATAAAAAACGTTGTGGGGCGCAGATGTCCGCTTTCGGAGATTATTCTGTATCCGTCGGCAGTTCAGGGCGAGGGCGCGGCAGAACAGCTTTCTGCGGGCGTTCGTTATTTTAACAGCACCGGTTCCGCGGACGTTATTATTATCGCAAGAGGCGGCGGGTCGATGGAGGACTTGTTCTGCTTTAACGACGAGAATCTCGTCTGGGCAATTTATGATTCGCATATCCCGATAATTTCGGCTGTCGGTCACGAAACTGATTTTACTCTTTGTGATTTTGCCGCAGATCAGCGCGCGCCTACTCCGTCAGCGGCGGCAGAATTGGCTGTGCCCGATAGGGAAGAACTTCTTGCAGCTATAAAAGCTATAGAAAAACGAATGGAAAACAGAGCGGCTCAGTGTATGTACAGGGAATATCAGGACATTGACCGATTGAAAGATATTATTACGGCGAAGAATCCGGAAAGACAAATAGAACACCAGATGCTGTGGCTGGAGCTTTATTCCACCAGAATAAACGCGGCGGTGGAGAACAGACTCACAGCGGAATTTGAACAGACTAACACCCTTGCGGCGCAGATAAACGCGCTCAGCCCAATCAGGCTTTTGCAGAAAGGGTATTCCGTAACAACAAAACGCGGAAAGTGTATTACGTCGGCAAAAACACTCAAAGAGGGCGACAAGGTGACTGTTCGTTTTTCGGACGGCAGCGTACAATGTAAAGTGATTAAGGAGGCTAACTAAAAATGGCAGATTTTGAGGCATATTCAGACGCAAAGAAGCGTTTGGAGCAGATTGCGGCAGCGCTTGAGGAGAACGATATAACTCTTGAAAAGTCAATGGAACTGTATGAGGAGGGTGCAAGACTGGTTGCGCTTTGTTATGATAAGCTCAGTAACGCAAAGCTGAAGTTCACCACCATCTCGAACAGGGAGGCTAAAGATGGACAATAAATATTTGGCGCAGATCGAGGCGTCTCTCGATCGGCATTTGCCAAAGAGTGAATCAGTCGATAAGGTGTTGTCGGACTCAATGAGATACAGCGTGATGGCACCCGGAAAGCGCGTTCGTCCAACGCTGCTGCTTGCGTTTTGCGACGCGCTGGGCGGAAATGTCGAAAATGCACTTCCATATGCCTGTGCAGTTGAATTTATTCACACGTATTCGCTCATACATGATGATCTGCCGTGTATGGATAACGATGATCTGCGCAGAGGACGTCCGTCAAATCATATAGCATTTGGCGAAGGAAACGCGCTGCTTGCGGGTGACGCACTTCAGGCGTTGGCGTTTGAAGTAATGCTGTCAGATGATGCTCTCGAAAAAAACGGTATCGCCGGAGCAAAGGCTGCCGGGATACTTGCGGCGCAGGCGGGTTTTTCGGGAATGGTCGGCGGTCAGGTTATTGACACCGAAACAGAGGGAAAAGCCCCTTCTCTCGATGTAATAGGCGAGATGTACGACAAAAAAACAGGCGCGCTTATTCGTGCATCGTGCATGATGGGCGCGGTTCTTGCCGGAGCAGATGACAGCGTGCTGCAGAAGGTGCGAACATATGCCGATAATGTTGGTTTTGTATTTCAGATTGTTGACGATATACTGGATATTGAATCGGACACCGAAACGCTCGGTAAACCGGTGGGCAGCGACGAGGAAAACAATAAAGTGAATTATGTCACTATGCTTGGAATAGAAAAGAGCCGCACTCTTGCGGATAAAATGACGAGCGAGGCATGCGCCGCACTGGATCAGCTTGCGATAAAAAGCGGTTTTCTGCGCGAATTTGCCCATAAACTAGGCACCCGAACAACCTAGTGCCCATGCGGGCACGGGTGGTTCGCGGCGGGCATGCGCCCGCAGGCAGTTCGCACACGAACTTGTGCAAATAACAGATTTATCGCCTGCGCCCAACATTATATTTGACGCGTGCCTTGTTTTGTGTTAACAACAAAGCACGTGCGCGTATTGGGAGCGGCGGCACGCCGCCGGGGGGGGAGTGATGGAGACACTATGGATAACGAAGAGCATCATTACAAATTTCTTGATAAAATAGATTCTCCGGATGATCTCAAAAAGCTATCAATAGATGAATTGTATGTGCTGTGCGACGAGATTCGTGATATGCTGGTAAAAGTCGTATCTCAAAACGGCGGTCACCTTTCTCCAAACCTCGGTACCGTGGAGCTTACAGTTGCACTTCATTATGTGTATGACCTCCCCCGTGATTCAATAGTGTGGGACGTTGGTCATCAGTCGTATACACATAAAATATTGACAGGCAGACGCGATAAAATGACAACCATTCGCAAAGAAGGCGGTCTGTCAGGCTTTCCGAAACGCAGCGAGAGTAAATACGACTCATTCAATGTAGGACACAGTTCAACTTCTATTTCGGCTGCATACGGGATCGCAAGAGCGAAGCACCTGAAAAAAGATACGTCGAAAACTATTGCAGTAATCGGCGACGGCGCGCTGACCGGCGGTCTTGCGTATGAGGGACTGAATAACGCCGGGCGCAGTCCCTGTAATTTTACTGTCGTTCTGAACGATAACAAAATGTCTATCTCACGAAACGTTGGTTCAATTGCGTGGTACCTCACTCACATAAGAATACGCCCGGGCTATATAAAAACCAAAAAGATTGTTGAGAAAATACTCCTTCATACTCCGGTGATAGGCAATCCGATCAGAAAACTTTTGCTTAGCTCAAAATCGCAGCTTCGTATATCTGTTTACCGCAACACTATATTTGAGGATTTGGGCTTTGTTTATTACGGTCCTGTTGACGGACACGATCTGCGTTCGCTTATTCACGCGTTCAATGCCTCGAAAAATGTCACTCAGGGAGTGCTTATCCATGTCATAACAAAAAAGGGCAAGGGCTACTGCTACGCAGAGAACGACCCGAAAACGTATCACGGCGTGGGAAAATTCGATATCGATACGGGCGAGCCTGTTTCATCACGCAAAGGATATTCGGCAAAATTTGGCGAAGCAATGTGCGATTTTGCAAGCAAGGACGAGAAGCTGTGCGCTATTACTGCCGCTATGACGTCGGGAACGGGGCTTACAAAATTCGCCGAGAAATATAAGGAGCGTTTTTTTGACGTTGGCATAGCGGAAGAACACGCCGTCACGTTTGCATGCGGAATGGCAGTTCAGGGCATGACTCCCGTGTTTGCCGTGTATTCAACATTTTTACAGAGGAGCTATGATCAGATAATCCATGACGCGGCGCAGCAGAAGGTGCATATCGTGCTTGCTATTGACAGAGCCGGTATTGTAGGCGATGACGGCGAGACGCACCAGGGCGTTTTTGACGTTGCTATGCTTAATGCGATACCGGGCGTTACGGTGTATTCTCCGTGCTATTTTGACGAATTGAAAATTGACCTCGACCGAGCAATTTACCATGACAGCGGCGTTGTGGCAGTGCGCTATCCCAGAGGCGGGGAGCCGTACAGACCGACAGGATTTAAATCTAAAGGTCTGTATACAATTTACGGAGACGGTAAGGACGCTGCAATTGTTACCTACGGCAGATTGTTTGCGTTTGCGGCGCAGGCGAAAGCAATACTCGAAGAAAAAAATATTAATATTACTGTAATAAAGCTGGATTGTATACGACCTATCCCCGAAGAGGCGTTGGAGACCGCTGCAAAGTTTTCAAAGGTGTACTTTTTCGAAGAGGGTATCGAACAGGGGGGAATAGGGCAGACGTTCTGTTTCAGGCTGCGTGATTTTGGATTCAGCGGGTCATTTGAGCTTACTGCGATAAAGGATAAGTACGTTCAGCAGGCAGCAGTTGAAAAAGCACTCGAAAAGCTGGGACTTGACTGCACCGGAATGGTCAATAAGCTTATGTGGAACTGAGGAAGTGTTTTGTTTTGGCAAAAAAGAAACGACTTGACGTAATGCTGTATGAGCGGGGTTTTGCCGAAAGCCGCGAGAAGGCGAAAGCAATAATAATGTCGGGCATAGTTTATGTTGACAACCAAAAGGCAGATAAGCCGGGCGCGGATTATTCGGAAGATGTGTCAATTGAGGTGAGAGGCAGCACGCTGAAATATGTCAGCAGAGGCGGACTCAAGCTCGAAAAAGCAATGTCTGTTTTTCCGATATCGCTCAGCGGCTGCATTACTATGGATATCGGCGCGTCTACAGGCGGATTTACAGATTGCATGCTGCAAAATAACGCATTGAAGGTCTATTCGATAGACGTGGGTTACGGTCAGTTGGCATGGAAACTGCGCAATGACAGCCGCGTTGTAAATCTTGAGAGGACGAATTTTCGTTATGTTACACGGGAGCAAGTACCCGATGAGATAGACTTTTTCAGCGTTGATGTGTCGTTTATTTCATTAAAAAAGATACTTCCCGTGGCGAGGGAGCTTTTGAAGGACGGCGGCAGCGGTGTGTGTCTGATCAAGCCTCAGTTTGAGGCGGGGCGCGAGAATGTCGGAAAAAATGGCGTTGTGCGTGACGCGAAGATACATCTTTCTGTGATAAAGGATATAACCGAATTTACGGCGGAGATCGGGTTTGACGTCATCGGGCTGGATTTTTCGCCCGTAAAGGGTCCCGAGGGAAATATAGAGTATTTGATGTACATAAAAAAATGCAGCGGCGCAGGCACTGTGGCAGAAGCAGATGCAGCGGAAGTAGTTCGCCGCTCACATGGAGAGCTGGATAAGTAGATTTGATATAGAATATACTTTAAGGTGAATTGTTATGAAAATCGCAATAATTCCATATGCCGGGAAGGCTGAAGCTGTGTTTTATGCGCGCAATGTTATCAAGCATTTGCGTGATCACGACTGCAGTTTTGCCATCCCGTCTGCTTTTTCAAACAGTATCAAGTGCGACAGCGGAGAATATTTCGACAGTGAGTTTGACGCGGTGAAAAACGCCGATCTGGCGGTATCGATAGGCGGTGACGGAACGATAATCCACACTGCGAAGGATGCAGCCGTGCTGGGTAAACCGGTGCTTGGCGTGAACTGCGGAAGAGTGGGATTTGTTGCAGGGCTGGAGCCTGGAGAGCTTTCGATGTTAAGCCGGCTTTTCACCGGAGAATATACAGTTGACGAGAGAATGCTGCTTGAGGTTGATATCAAGAAAAAGGGCATTTGCAGCAGATCATACGCGCTTAATGACGTGACAGTGACAAACGGCGCAATATCCAGAATGATCGATCTTGACGTGTATCTCAACGGTGAGCCGATAAATTCATACCGCGCCGACGGCGTTATTGTTGCTACGCCCACGGGTTCGACAGCGTATTCGCTGTCTGCGGGCGGTCCTGTGATCGAGCCGCATATGAAATGTATGTTGATGACGCCGATATGTCCTCATTCTCTTTTTTCGCGTTCGGTTTTGTTTTCGGACGATTCCGAGGTGATGATCTGCAAAGGCAGCGCAAGCCGCACAGACCCATATGTTACGGTTGACGGCAGAAATTCGGAGAAGATAGTTGGCGGCGATTCGGTAACTATGAGGCGTGCACCGTGCGCGGCAAAATTTATAAAACTGAACAATAAAAATTTCTATCGTATTTTGAATGAAAAGCTAAACGAAAGGATGTGCTGAGATGAAGGAAAGCCGACAAGAAATGCTTACTAAGCTTATCCGGGATAAACAAATCGCCACGCAGGATGATTTAATAGCCGAACTGCGTAAAGCCGGATTTGTGGCAACTCAGGCTACTATCTCTCGTGACATCAAGCAGCTGCAGCTGATAAAGCGTAAATCAAAATCGGGAAAGTATTACTACGCGCTGCCCGATTCGAATTACGATCAGTCCGCGGATAGGCTGCAGTTTATGCTTAATTCAGCGGCAACTGTGATAGACCATGCGGGCAATTTGGTTGTAATCAAAACTGAAGTCGGAATGGCTCAGGCACTGTGCGCGTCGATAGATTCCGCAGATTGTGAAGATATTGTCGGCACGATTGCAGGCGACGATACAATTTTTATTGCGGTGAAAACGCAGGAAAAAGCCGTCTCTCTCGCGGCAAAGCTGCGCAAAGGAAATATTTAGATCAGTGTGGAGAGTTGAGAGGGCGGACAAAAGCAGATTAATAAAAAGTTTTTTGCGCAGCTTTTTTTCAAAAAAGCTGCCGAGGGTGTGGGGCGAGCAGCCCCACAAAATAGCTGTTTTTTTAAAACGAGGTGACAGTTATGAAAGGTAAGAAAATCACAAGCCTTATGTGCGCAGGCGCACTGCTCTTCGGTTTTGCCGCAGCCCCGATAAGCACAGCGCAGGCGTACACCGTCAGCGACCGGCAAAGAGGCGATCCGGCATACGAAATGCCATTGGAAGTCAAGGCTCGATATGATGAAGGGCGCAATCACTACTTTGATATTCAGGCATACCTTACCGATTCGGGCTTGGATACAGACAAAATGCTCAGCGACGAGTTTGAGCACGACCTCATCATGCCCGGCGATACGTTCGAGATCCCCATATATATAACCGAGGGGCATACGGTTTTCTATATGGGCGCTGCAAACGGCGGCGATGATACCACCGTGCCTAATTACAACAGCATAACGACCGATTATCTCTCATCTGAGTATTTCTACAAGGGTTATGAGTACAGCGGAGATGTCACTCCTATTAAAATCGTTACAAAAACCTTCGGCACAGGTGCTGACAGTCGAAGTGGAGAGTGGAGGTGTTTTGCTAATTCGTAATGCAGACTGTGCCAAAAGTTCTGAGCATGAACCCCTCCACCGCCTTACGGCGGTCCCCCTCCCCTAAAGGGGAGGCTTTAAAAG
>CADCOF010000050.1 GCA_902802975.1 uncultured Ruminococcus sp.
CTCGAAGTATCAATATTGCTGCTTGTATCTGATTTACTTGAAATATCATGATCTGTATTTTTAGTAAAATTACTCGAAATACTGCCATCACTGCTCGCAGTAGATTCATCCGAAATATTGTTATCGCTGTCAATTTCGGAATGGGGGATACGCGATGTGAGCAGCACTCCTGTTATCATGATTGCCCCGGTCAAAAACGCAACTGCGCATAAAGCGGCAGCCAAAGTGTGCCATTTGTTCGGACGCTTTTTAGGAGGGGGCGGCGGAACGCTGTGACTGATCGACTGCACCTTATTGCTGCCATAATATGACTCTGTTTGCCGGGCAACATACTCATCGAGATTGTTGTTCGACTTATCGCTCATTTTTCGCCCTCCTTGATATCAATTGAAACTGCACACATATATTATACACAATTTGTGACAAAATATCAAGGGAGTATGCTGCCGTATTTAAGGTTTTTGAATAAGAAAAAAACAAAATGAGCACAACGTGTGTGATCAGTGTTTTTTCGAATTATCGTCCATAATGTCGTAAAGCAAAGCGGAAAGTCCGAAAATCGCTGTGACAACCGTCAATGCCGTGCCGATTGTTCTTCTCATTCGTAGACGTTTTGACAGGCGACTGAGGTTCATTGCGATTTGCTCTTCTTCGGGTTCACTGAATTCAACTTTCAGCATGGGCGATTTGTGCGGCTTATGCTTGGCGTAGTACTTTGCGCAGTCGTCGCAGCCGGTCAAATGCTCATCTACTGTATTTACTGTGTCTGCAGAGGCATTGCCTGTCAGATAAACATCTGCCAAGTCACGCACCAGTTCACAAGATATATCCATTTTTTAATTCCTCCGTAAGTTTCTTTTTTGCTCTGTAAAAAATTACTTTGGCCGAATTTTCGCTTATTCCCAACGCTTTGGCAGTCTGAGAGAACGACATATCGGCATATATTCTGTATTGTACCACAGCCCTGTATTTTTCGGGAAGTCGTTCGACAAGTTCACGCAGGGCAACGGTTTCTCCTGCCTTTTCTATAAGTGACAGCGGGTCGTGATCGTCGCTGTCGGCGATTTTATCGGCAAGTTCGCTTAAACTGACACAAGATTCGGCGGGTTTGTTTTTTCGTATATGTTTATAATATGTATGCTTTGCAATAGACGCTATATATGTAAACATATCACTGTTTCCGGAAAACCTGTGCAGTGATAATATAGTCTGATAAAATGTGTCTTGTGTGAGATCCTCTGCCAATTCGGGGTCGTTGCATAATTTCAGCAGAAATAAATACGTTCTGTTATAATATTTCCTGCAGACTTCTTCATATTCTTCGCGCAGCGTTCTCACCTCCTTGATACAGTATTATCATATCACTAAAATCTGGTGATGTCAATTTTTAATGTATCATTGGCAAGAAGTCCCCCGGGTCTCGCCTTCCGTCGGGGACGGCTGCCGACCGACACGGCAGTGGAGAAGGTGGCACGCCAAAGCCGTGACGGAAGGAGTAATACAAGAAATTTTTGTGAATTTTTACTTTTTTGCCCATTTATAGTAAAAAATCAAAATGTGCTGTTTTTCCCTTGATTTTTTTCAAAAAATCGCTTATAATATATGTCAAAGTGAGGGATAACAGCAAAAATTGGCGTTTTCTGTAAGCTGAGTAGATGGTGTTTTTCTCCACTCTCCACTCTCCACTCTCCACTCTCCACTCTCCACTCTCCACTCTCCACTTTCCACTCTCTACACTCAACACAGGTTTTATGGTGTATTTATGAATGAAATTAATTCCGAAAAGGACAGTTTTTCTCACGTTTCAGTAATGCTTAACGAAGCAGTTGACGGATTGAACGTTCAGCCCGGAGGCGTCTATGTCGACGGTACTGCCGGGGGCGGCGGTCACTCGTTTGAAATCGCGTCGAGGCTTGGCACAGATGGTCGGCTTATCTGTATAGATCGTGACCCCGATGCAATAAAAGCAGCGACTGGCCGATTGGAACAGTTCGGCAACGTCACTATCGTACATTCGACTTTTGCCGATATAAAAACCGTTTTGAACGGTCTTTCAGTTGATAAGGTAGATGGCGTGCTTCTCGATCTCGGTGTGTCGTCTCGTCAGCTCGATACGCCTGAAAGGGGGTTTTCGTTCCATTATGACGCGCCGCTTGATATGCGTATGAGTCAGGACGGAATCAGTGCTTACGACATTGTGAATAATGCACCCGCCGGGGAACTTGTGCGTATTTTATCGGTGTACGGCGAGGAGAAATTCGCAAAAAATATTGTCAGAGAAATTCTTTCACAACGAAGCAAAAAGCCTATCGAGACAACATTTGAGCTTGCCGAGCTTGTGAAAAATGCCTACCCGATGAAAGCGCGCAAAAAAGGACATCCGGCGCGCAAAACGTTTCAGGCGGTGCGTATTGCTGTGAACAGCGAAATGGAGCAGCTCGAGCGCGGTCTTCAGGAAAGTTTTGACGTGCTGAATGTGGGCGGAAGATTGTCGGTTATTACGTTTCATTCTCTTGAAGATCGTATGGTTAAGCATGCAATGTCGCAGTGGTGTAAGGGGTGTACGTGTCCTCCCGATTTTCCTGTTTGCGTTTGCGGAAATAAGCCGAAAGCAAGGCTTGTCAACCGCCGCGCGATAGAGCCGAGCGAGGCGGAACTTCTTGATAACAACAGGGCGCGCAGTGCAAAGCTGAGAGTGTGCGAACGAATATTGTAAAACGATTGTAATTGTTGTTGTGCATCATGCACCAAGAACGAACATAATTTTCGTTCAAGTTGTTACAGAAAAACGTTTGGAAAAGTTACGGTTTTGTAGTATAATATATACATGGGGTTATAAAAATATGAGGCGGTGCTTTTTTGTGCCTGCCCGATAAATGAGGTGATGTAGTGGCTTACATCGATGAGAACTCCGCCTATGATCTCTCGCTGTTTGAGGAGCGTGAGGAGTCTGCGGAAAAGAAGCCGAGATCACAAGAGAATATTGTCTATGACCTCAACAAAGAACGCCGTCAAAGACGGTGGGCAAATGTCAATGTCGCAGAAATGCTTGCTGTAACTGCAATTACAGTTATGGTCATTATTTCCGTGTCCGCTATCATAAAAGGACAGGCTCAGCTGACAGAGTTGAATCATCAGATTACAAGCGCCCAGAGTACGCTCGACGAGCTTGCAAGTACTTATACGCAGGTGCAGATGTCTGTTGAAAATAAACTGGGTCCTTCCGTTGTCGAAGAATATGCAAAGAATGTTTTGGGTATGTCGAAGACAGACAGCAGTCAGAAGGAATTTATCAGTTTTTCACAAGGAGATAAGGCGGTAGTTGCCGAGGACGTCAATAAAGGCTTGTTAGAGAAGTTGAAAGACGCCTTGGTGGAAGCGTGGAGCGATAAGTAATCGGCGAAAGAGTGACATTTTGTTTTACTCCTTTATGAAGAAAATGTCACTCTGATTTGGTTTTTTGTGTTATTCAACAGTGCGCCGCTGTGATGCTTTTTGACAAAACGAAAGTTTTGTTTTATAAAAGCGGCAGTAGGGATGGTGCAGCCCGAATTTACGCCTGTGGAGTTAGTAGGTTACGAGGACAATGAAGCAGGAAGCCCATTTGCTTTAGACAATGGGTAGTTCACAACAACTAAAAATATATTGGAGGTAAATTACCATGGCATCAGAGAAAATTAATGCTATCGTTGAAGAAGTTGGTCAGCTTACAGTTCTTGAGCTTTCCGAGCTCGTATCAGCAATTGAGGAGAAATTCGGTGTTTCCGCTGCAGCAGCAGTTGCAGTAGCAGCACCGGGCGCAGCAGCAGCTGCTGAGGAAGAGAAGACTGAGTTTGACGTTATCCTCAAGAACGCAGGTCCTGAGAAGATCAAGGTTATCAAGGTTGTTCGTGAGATCACAGGTCTCGGACTTAAGGAAGCAAAGGCTCTCGTTGACGGCGCACCGAAGCCCGTTAAGGAAGGCGTTTCCAAGGACGATGCAGAGGCTATGAAGGCTAAGCTCGAAGAGGTTAAGGCTGAGGTAGAGCTTAAGTAATCACTGTTACTTAAAAATAATTCAAAAGGGCTGTCGTTTTGGCAGTCCTTTTTTTCATATATTTACTCCTATGTACATATAATGATTAACGTCAGACCAACAATTATTATTGGAGGAAATATTATTATGATAAACAGAAATAGCAGAAAAGATATATGGGAATTAAAACAGGCGGCAAAAAGTGGGGGAGTAGATGCCGTTATGAGTAAGCTTTCCCCTGATGAGAGTGCAAAGCTGAGATCTATACTTGCAGACGAAGACGCGCTCAAGGAGATATTATCATCACCTCAAGCGCAGTCACTTATTAAGGAGCTGAAAAATGAGTGACTTATCTGCCCAGATAAACAGCGTACTTCAGGATCCCGGCGCAATGGAAAAGATCAAGCAGCTGAGCGGTCTTTTGGGTCAAAATGTCGAACAAAAGCCCGCAAGTTCCAACGACAATCTTTCGGCAATAATAAACGCGCTGGGAGGAAGCGGCAGTACGGAGAATAAAGGCATAAAGCCGAATGACGCATCGGGGCTGATAAGTCTTCTTCAAAGCGCGGGTGACAGCCGACAAGAGAAGCTGCTGGAGGCCATCAAGCCTTTTTTGAGCGAACAGCGGCGCGCGAAGCTTGAACAAGCTGAAAGGATACTTCGTATTATACGTCTGATACCGATACTGAAAAGCAGCGGTATTTTGAATTTTATATGATCAAATTGCAGGAGGACATATGGCACAGGCAGAGTGGAAAGTTCCGCCGATATCAACATCGGGCACAGCCGGAACGACTGAAAAAGCCGCAGTAAAGCCGGCGCGGTATGGATACAGTCGAATGGCACCGAAGGCTATAGAGGACACAACAGAAGAAGCCCAAGCAGTGCAAAACGAAGATAACGCCAATAAGCCCGATCAAATTACGGTAAGCCCCTCTCGTCATTCTGATCAAGTAGGGTCGCTTGGTTTTTTATTTGAGGACAGCGAAAGAACTCTTCTGATTTTGCTGATAATTCTATTAAGTGAAGAAGGCGCAGATGCCGGACTAATCATGGCTCTGATGTACTGCATCCTCTAGCATGCGCCCGGCAGGCATGCGCCCGGCAGGCATGCGCCCGGCAGGCATGCGCCTGGCAGGCATGCGCCTGCAGGCAGTTCGCGCACATAATTTATTCGTAACGATAATTAAAAACCCGCGTCCAACAATAAAGAAACCGCGCTGGGCGCGGTGGGGGTGCGGTCTGCCAGTGGCAGACGTTGCCAAAGGCAACAGCACCGTCAGGGACGGCTACCAGCCGTCCCTGACGGATCCTAACCGCAATGTCATCAACTTAAGGTTAGACAGAGAGCATCACAAAGTTTTTCGCCAAGCCTTTTTTCAAAAAGGCTTGCCGCCGGAGGCA
>CADCOF010000051.1 GCA_902802975.1 uncultured Ruminococcus sp.
CGCAGGCGTGACGGAAGGAGTAAAACAAGAAAATTTTGTGCATTTTTACTTTTTTGCTCATTTATAGTTTTCATTTTTTATTTAACAGCTGTTACAGCTGTTTCTTTTTTATTGATTCCCAATATTTTTTGAATGCCTGTTCATTTTTATTATCGCCATATTCATAATAACAAGTGCCTTTAAGTATATCAGGTAAATATTGCTGTTCTACCCAGTGATTCGGGTAATCATGCGGATACAGATAAAACTGCCCTTTTATTTCTCTCTCGTCACCATCGTAATGTTTGTTTTGCAGCTGCCGTGGAATATTTCCGACTCTGCCCGCAGCTAAATCGGCTGCGGCTTTGTTGTACGCCATATAAGCTGAGTTCGATTTCGGCGCGTTCGCTACCATGACAACAGCGTCTGCAAGCGGTATCGATGCTTCGGGCAGTCCCACCGCATTTGCCATGTCTACACACGCTTTCACTATTGGCAGCAGCTGAGGGTACGCAAGCCCCACGTCTTCGCAGGCGCACACCATGAGCCGGCGGCATGCCGAGGGGAGATCGCCCGCCTCCAGCAGTCTTGCAAGATAATACAGTGCCGCATCCGGGTCGGAGCCTCTCATTGATTTTTGATACCCCGAAAGTATGTCGTAATGTGAATCACCATCTTTATCGTAGCGCAAAGCTGATTTTTGCGTGAGTTGTTTTGCGCTTTCAAGCGTGATATATTTGTCTTCGCCCCGGTCTTCCGCAGTCAGCGCAGTCAGTTCCACAGCGTTGAGTGCCTTGCGCACATCGCCTCCGCATGCATTTGAAATATATTCCGACACGCCCGCTTCGACAGAATAGCGAGTGTCTTTTTCTTTTTCCAACAATTTATACGCACGCTCTACAGCTTTTTGTATATCTATAGCCTCAATGGTTTTAAACTCAAATACCGTACTTCTCGAAAGAATGGCGTTGTATACATAAAAATACGGATTTTCCGTTGTTGAGGCGATAAGAGTAATACTTCCGTTCTCGATAAACTCCAAGAGAGTCTGCTGCTGCTTTTTGTTGAAGTATTGAATCTCATCGAGATAAAGCAGAATACCGTTAATGCCTGCAAAAGTGTTAATCTGAGCGACAATATCTTTGATATCCTGCGTAGAAGCTGTTGTAGCGTTGAGTCTGCGCAAAGTTTTGTTTGTACTGTCAGCAATAATCGAGGCGATAGTGGTTTTTCCCACACCGGAAGGACCGTAAAAAACCATATTGGGTATTTCACCCGATTCAATTATTCTCCGAAGCGGTTTATTACGACCGATCAAATGAGATTGACCGACTACATCGTCAAGTGTGTGGGGACGGATTCGATCTGCCAAAGGCGGCATATTTACACCTGCTTTCATACTTCGTTTTTAACGTATATGCACAATCAAGGGAAGGAGTGCCCTTCCCTTGATCTTAAGTAATTATTCGTAAAGCGGGTATTTTTCAAGGAGTTCTGTTACTCCTGCCTGTACCTTTTCTTTGTTGCCCTCGAAATCTTCAATTACAAGATGAATGAACTCTGCGATCTTGTCCATGTCTTCCTCAACAAGACCTCTCGATGTAACTGCGGCTGTTCCAAGACGTACACCCGATGTAACAAACGGACTTCTCTGCTCGTTCGGGATAGTGTTCTTGTTCGCTGTGATGTATACTTCGTCAAGATTATGCTCCAGTTCCTTGCCGGTAAGCTCTGTGCCCGAAAGGTCAAGCAGCATAACGTGGTTGTCCGTGCCGCCCGATACAAGCTTGTGACCTCTGCTTGTGAGTCCGTCTGCAAGTGCCTTCGCATTCTTAACGATCTGCTCGCCGTATGCCTTGAATTCGGGCTTCAGTGCTTCGCCGAGACATACCGCCTTTGCTGCGATAATATGCATCAAGGGACCGCCCTGCGAGCCGGGGAATACAGCTTTGTCTATCGCTTTTGCGTACTCTTCTTTGCAGAGAATAAGTCCGCCTCTGGGGCCTCTGAGCGTTTTGTGAGTCGTCGTTGTAACGATATCTGCGTACTCAACCGGGTTCGGGTGCGCGCCTGCCGCAACAAGACCGGCAATGTGAGCCATATCAACCATGAGAATTGCGCCGCATGCGTCTGCGATCTCTCTGAACTTCTTGAAATCAATAATGCGCGGATATGCGCTTGCGCCGGCAACGATAAGCTTCGGTTTGCATTCCATAGCGATTTCCATGACCTTATCGTAGTCAATGCGGTGTGTAACCGGATCAACGCCGTAGCTTACGAAGTTGTAGTATTTGCCTGACATATTTACAGGTGAGCCGTGCGAGAGGTGACCGCCCTCGGCGAGGTTCATACCCATGACTGTGTCGCCTGTGTTGAGCAGTGCGAAATAAACAGCCATGTTAGCCTGCGCGCCCGAGTGAGGCTGAACATTTGCATGTTCTGCGCCGAAAAGCTCACATGCTCTTTTTCTTGCGATATCCTCAACGATATCAACGCACTGACAGCCGCCGTAGTAACGCTTTCCCGGGTAGCCCTCAGCGTATTTATTTGTCAAAACAGAACCCATCGCAGCCATAACTGCGGGAGAAACGAGGTTTTCAGAAGCGATAAGCTCCAGGTTTCTTCTCTGGCGTTTCAGTTCCTGCTGCATACCGTCGGCAACATCGGGATCAAACTGAGCCACAAAGCCGATAGTATCAAGATATTCTTTGTACATTGTCATTACACCTCATTGGAATAATAAATTCGGTATTAAGTGGAATAAACCGTCTTATATGATTCTACCATATTTTGCGGGCTTTTTCAACAATATAATCAAAATAATCGTAATTATTCGTCACTTACTGTTTCTCACAGTAAAGCACATCCAAAGTTTTTGCCCCGCTTTTTCAAAAAGCATGCGTGGCGGCATGCTGCCGCTCCCGGTTCGCGCACATAGTTTTATTGTAACTCATGCTTAATATCCCACGCCCAGCACGATGTATGGCGCAGATCTTAAAGTGTCCATTCGTATATAGTTCGTGCGTGATCCGGGTGTGCCCGCATGGTTGGTTTGGGAAGAATAAATGTTGAACGCGGCGAGGACTTACGTTAAGAATACAGCTTGACGGAACTTGCCCGCGGGCGCATGCCCGTTGTTATGGA
>CADCOF010000052.1 GCA_902802975.1 uncultured Ruminococcus sp.
CGGAGACCCGCACCCCTTGGATCCCGCAAGCCTTTTGAAAAAGGCTTGGCGAAAACTTTATGCTATGCTCTATCAAACTTCAGTTTCGTGCATTTTTACTTTTTTGCTCATTTATAGGTCATGAAATAAAAGCATTGGGAAGTGATTAATATGTATCAGGGATCGATAACAAAAAGAATGAGATCGAACAGAATGAATATCCTTAAATCTATGCTTACCCGCAGTGATTTTGAAAACAAACTTCAGAAGTTGAGTCAATGCAGCGAGTCACAGCGTCCGTCTATCTGTGCCTCTTTGTGTAATATGTTCAGTGCGTTAGATATAAAATGCGAGAAAGACCGTGAGTTTGCTTACTATGATGAACTGGTTCGCAATTCGACTTTTCCAACCATAGATGATATCGAAATGCAAATAATGGAAACTATGTTCAGCAACTTTGAAAGCTATCCTACTCCACAGGAATATATGAGCCGTATAGTTCGAAGACTTTCTGATCCTGATGATAATTGGTATGACGATTCGTTAAGACTGCAGATATTGAAACGATTTATCAAATATTGCAACAGTCTTTCGTTTGAGTCAAATGGTCAAACGGTTCGTGTTTATAATGGATACAGCTACATTAAAAAATATGCGAAAGAAAAAAAGGGATCCTCAATAAAAAAAGGCGAAAGTCTTGTTGATTATATTGATGATGGTATTTTTGATATTCTTTCAGATGCAAAGAAGGAACAATTAAAACCTAAAGGCACATATGGAATATTGAAACTGGCGGACGATCTTGCGCAGGGGAAATTTAAATCCGGCGGAGCTACAAAACAGGATCTGTATATGTTTGCTATTGCGTTTGAAATGTCATTCTCAATTGTCGGCAATGCCGGATCGTTAGAAACCGATTTGATATTTGACTACGAATCTGATATCCAAAAAAACTTGTTTGACGACTATTATTCCAATAATCTGATGAGGTTTATCACAGATGCGTATGAAGGCAACTTATCCGCATTTGAAATGGATCCGTCCGGTCAGGGAATCAATTACAAGAATTTTGCCGAAATTGTTTATATATACTTCATTTCCAAAAGCGTTGAAGAATATACCCCAACTGAAAAATTACAGCGCGCTGTGGAGATGATCGAACGATTGAAACTCAGAGACAGCAAGACTGCACTTCATATGACGGATACGCAATATTTTAAACGCATTATCTACGTTGATGATATTCTCGATTTGTCGGAAGACGCCTTTGAGGATTATATTGCAGAGCATTATGACTGCAATGTTAATTTTGAGTTTACGGACAAAGATGGTCATAAACAATTTGGCAAAAAAGGCGAACTGCAGATTCAGACATCACAAAATACGGCTTTCAGGTGTTACAATCATTTGATAGAAACAATGGAGAAAGGTATGCCCAGAGAAAATTGTAACTATGGGTTGTATTTTGTTGATGTATCGATGAATGAGAAAATAAGCATAAGCGAGCTTTATGCAAATGATTTTGCTAAGGATAAAGATCCCGAAAAACTGAGAAAATTTATTAAACTGTTGTACGGTATCAATATGTTCATGGGTCATACATTTGTGGAAAATGAAAGCAGTGCGTCATTAGATCAGGAACATGCTGAACCATCAAGAATAACGATAAAAAAGATGAATATTGATAATCCTGAAAACATGACTAGAACAGCACTCGTAATAGCATACTACTACAGCTACAACTACAAATATGAGGGCAGAGATATACACAAAAGCTTTATTGATGTTTTTGATGATTACACCGACCCGGTGTCGGGTCTTAATATGTATTTAGAGCTATCGGGTTATCAAACTATTAATGAAAAAAATATATTTGATATGGCTGTTATATTATCATCATATGCATACCTGAATATTTGAAAATTGCTGTGAAAGGAGGATACTTGGTGAATTATTTTAGTGTTGCCGGAAAACATCATAATTATGAGCTGGAATATAACCAAGATGCAGTCCTGTTTGATCATAATGAAGAATACTGCGCAATGGTTTTGGCGGATGGTGTGTCATCTTGTGAACAAGCAAAAATTGGAGCGGAAACCACGTGTAAATCGGTTGCGTCGTTTTTGTTGGAACATGCTGAACGTTTGTTTAGTATGGGGGAGCGTGAAACAGCCGGCAGTTTGATTAATCATGTTCTTTATTCATTGAAAGAAATTGCCCACAAGTCAAACAAAAAAGTTGAAGAGTATTCAAGCACATTGGCATGTGTTTTACTCGACAAAAATAGAAACAGAATGCTATATCTCAGCCTTGGAGACAGTTTGATAACAGCCACGAAAAATAATAATTGTTATGTAGTTGCAATGCCTTCAGACAGCAGGAGTTGCTGCTGCGTAACTACAACATTGAATGCGGCGTCTATGGCAAAAGTAGGTATTGTGGATACGGACAGCATTGATTCTGTGATGATTTGTTCGGATGGAGCATGGCACTTGATGTACAGGCGAAACAGAATGCTGCAAACAATCAAGGAGATGATCTTGGGTAAGGATTATGAGAAACTTAAAAAGACGCTTATGGATAAAGAAAGATTTGACGATTGCAGCTTCATTACAGTGGATATAAATAAATGCTTAAGGAGAATCCCAATATGATCGACAGGAATTACCTTAATAAAACGATTTTGTTGTGCAGCGAAAACGGAAAGTTTCCTGTGAGATTTTCAATCAAAGAGATCATTAGTCCTTCAGGGCAATTGGCAGTTTGTTATGCCGCTGAACATGAAAACGGAACTATGGGCGTTTTGAAAGAATTCTATCCGCTGAGTGTACATTCGCTTATGCGTGATGAGAACGGTCAATTAGTGAAAAAAGCGAGTATGTGTGCGGAAAATGAAAAGTTTGATAGTCTGTTGAAAGATTATCTTAAGCCATACAGAATATTGAGCGAAGCAAGAAAAAAGTATGCGGATCTTACAACCTTTATCCCTCGTTTTGAAATATGTTTCGGCTGCAGCGAAAGTTGTGATCGTATAGGCACTGTTTATATCTGGTCTCCTGAGTCAAGAGTAAAAACTTTTGATGATTTTTGCGGAGAGATACATGATCAGCCTTCAGTGCGTCCCGAATATAATTTGCTGCGTGTTATGTACTCAATTGAATCACTTACAAATTGCATGATCTCTATGCATAAGGCCGGTCTTATTCACAGAGATATTAAGCCTTCAAATTTCGGATTCAAACAACGCGGTGATGAGCTGCTGACGCAAACAATCTCATTATTTGATGTGGATACAGTATGTTCTGTGTATGATGTGTATGATGAATATACAAGAGGTTCCGATGGCTTTTTGGAACCGGAATATGTCAGAGGTGAGCCTAATAATCTGACTGATATTTTTGCAATAGGCGCGTCTTTGTTTTATGCAATAATAGTTAACGATGATGTAAAAAAATCAGATTATCTGTATGATAAATCCTATTACCCCAACCTTAAGCAGCTTGTTGACGAATCTGAATTGATACAAGCGTCTACGATAAACTCACATCCATACGTAAGATCAGTCTTAACAAAGATACTTCAAAAGACGCTTTGTCCACGAGAGAACCGATATCAAAGCTGTGAGGAACTGCTGGAAGATGCAAGAAAGGCTATTTTTTATTTGGTGCCCGCAAAGATTTCCGATAAGGGCAATCCGGGCGAGCAGTGGGTTTTGGCAGATGTAGACAAACTGAAAGTGCTTGATATTTGTGAATCAAGTAATTCTTTGTTTGTTTTACAATATCATTTATACAATTATCCGCTTTTTGAGTGGTGCCAAAAAGAAAAGAGTACCCTTGATGTTCTTGTTATCGGATTTGGAAAACATGGGCAGGAATTTACTGATATTGCTCTGCAGGTTGCCCAAATTCCCGGAAAACGTCTGCGTGTTATGGTAGTATCGTTATCATGCGAAGACAAATTTATATATTTATCTGATCGTCCGGAATTGGATAGATTTTTTAATATAGACGATTCGCTCCCTGGTGATCTCGAAAGTTATGGCGATATTTATTTTATAGAGCATGAATTTTCAACAGTTGATGAAAATGATAATATCGAATTTCTCGAGAAACTTTTTTCTGAATTTGATTTCAAACCGGATTACGCTTTTAC
Organism: uncultured Ruminococcus sp.; assembly: GCA_902802975.1. Lineage (GTDB taxonomy): Bacteria > Bacillota > Clostridia > Oscillospirales > Acutalibacteraceae > RUG592. The sequence continues at coordinate 4,135 of CADCOF010000052.1, forward strand.
GGCGGTTGGACGTGATTATAAGAACCTTTTTATAGCTAAGTCGGCGTCACATTTTTGTAAAACAAGCATTGTGTGGGAGGGCAGACGTATTTCCAATAAGGAACTGGATACGCTTATTCCTGTGTATGTTAGTGAAGATATCAGTTCGTCTCGCTTTTTTTGTGATGTTGAGCGTTTGGCCTACAACGTTCATCTTGTTTGTAACAGGAACCTTAACCTTGATGTCGGTGACGTTAGAAAAGAGTTTAAAAAGCCGTATAACCATAATTCGTATGTTTCATTTGCCCTCGCTATTAAGTATAAATTATATGCCATTGGTATTGATATCGAATCTCATGCAAAAATTGAAATTGCAAAGCTTTACTCAGATTATATCATGAATCATGAGGAACAGAAGAGAATGCTTGTTTATTATGAGCACCGCAGATGGGTTACAGAGAAGCTTTGTCTTGGATATACTCAAATTACCAATATTGACGAATGCGCGAACGGCAAAATAAAAGATGAAAAAAATAAGCGACATGTTTGCATTGTCAGAAGTACTTCCGATGTTGGCCTTTCAGGAGCGGACTGGCTTGACAAAAGCGGCAGGATCAATAAAGCCAAATGGGACAATCCATCTCAAGCTAATCTGTCTCGATTAGATGAATTAGATCGAATGTCCGTTGAACTCCATCTCATGTATTTGAAATATGCTAAAACTGAGTTGAAGGACAATATTTTCAATGGTGAAATTGTTTCCGCTGTAACAAACCAAATTGAAAACGATGTTGGCTGTATTGTTTCATTTCAAGAATTACTCACTTGCATGAAAGATATTCGCCAAAATGATTCCGAGCAGTGTATACGCTTTGAAGGTCTGTTGAGAGTATTTATGGATAAAGTAAAATCTTCCGCTATACTTTCCGATATAGATAAAAAGTCTGTTAAACGTCTTGTCGAATTGTTGAAAGAAAAGTTTAATCCTATTCTTGCGGGTCAGGAATATCGTGACTACAAAAAGGACGATGCAAATCTTATCGATAGTATCCCGTTTATTCTTACCTATACGGATTCTTTATATATGGCTATACCATATAATAAAAGTAATCATAATAATGAGCTGTTCGATAATCTGGCAGCACCTACCGTTGTAAATCCGTCAAAAATACTTTACCTTGTGTATTGCAATAATTACAGTGACATTGAAAAAATTAAGAATAATCTTCCATATATGGCAAGCTATATGGAAAAGAAAAAGTTTCGTGCAAATGTTGAGTTCGTTATTGGTTTAAGTTCATCCAAGAAAATTGCAAATGATGCCGAGCTTGAAAAATCCTTCAGATTTCTCAGCAATAAAAGAGTTTCAGCTGTAAAGCTCATTTGCGCAAACAGTATAGGTATTTATGCCGAAATGCTTAAGATGTATCTCATTTCAAGACAGAAGCGCAAGGCTAATACATTTATTCTTCAGTTAAACGAAACAAATCTTTCCGGAGCAATGGAGGCACTGAAGATCTCCGAAGATTTTTCTACATTTAGATTTAATTCCGAAAAAATGGAATTCGATGTGGTTCATAACTGCGATATTGTCAAGTATATTCATGCAAAGCCGTTTATAACGGTATCAGATATGTTTGCATTAAAAATGTCAACAAGTACCACAAGCAATAAGCCGGAATTTTTCAGCGATTACAAAACTTTTATGAGTAAGTATTTATTATATACAAAAGAGTGGAAGTACTTGTGTAAATGCTGTAAAGATCATTCCTCGAAAAAAGATTTGATCGTAAAATTTGAAAGAATGTCTGATAAAGCTGCGGGCAATACAGAATATACTTATACGATTCCTTTCAGGTGCAAAAAGAATGTAGAAATGATACTTCGTTCTCTGATAGAAATGCAATTGATAAAAGACAGCAGTTACATAAAAAGTACAACTACATATTCCTGCATTGTTGTGATCAGACCTGTGTACAATTATCAGGAAAATTTTGATATCCTTTTTTCACGTATAGATATTTTGCTTCAAACAGATTTTGTTTTCTGTAAGACTGATCCGCTGCATCATGTTGTAAGAGTTGTTTACAATAATCTGATTGTTAATGACCTTGATTGTAAAAATCTTGGTGAAAACGGCTATTTAATTATGAGAGAATTGTGTAACGATGGATATATAATAAATTTATCATGTGATAAAGTGACAAAAAAGGCAAGCTTTACATACACAACGCCTCAGATAAAGGATTTGTTAACAAACGAAGGCAGAATACTGGAGATTTTTGTTTATCACAAAGCAAAAGAGATAGGGGAGTTTGACGATATAAGGAGCAGCTTTGAGATAGAGTGGGAAGATGGTTATGCTTCCAATGAATTTGACTGTGTGATCACAAAGGGCTTTTCCACTTTGTTTGTTGAATGCAAGGAGACAAATAATCTCCAAACGGATTTTTATACAAGAATGAATATGCTTGTCAGCCGTTTTGGTATAAATGCAAAAGCTGTCATAATTGCAGATACTCAAGATAACAGTGATACAGCTCCGATAAATAATCGTTATCGAGAGTACGGAGAGCAGTTGGGTGTGATTACTATTTCAGATAGAAGTCAATTCGACAGGATCGGCAGTATTTTGCTGGATATTGTAAACAATGATATGGAACAAATCTCCTGCCCGGCGGACATCAGGTCACGTGAAGTTCACACACAAATCCTATGATAACGGATTATTTATAGTTTGCATCATAATTCTTTTTTTGATCTATAAATGAGCAAAAAAGTAAAAATGCACAAAACTGAAGTTTGATAGAGCATAGCATAAAGTTTTCGCCAAGCCTTTTTCAAAA
>CADCOF010000053.1 GCA_902802975.1 uncultured Ruminococcus sp.
ACCCGAAACAGTGCAGGAAAATTCAGAGGTACGTAAAAAGAAAAAGCCTGCTGCACCCGAAACAGTGCAGGAAAATTCAGAGGTGAGCAAAAAGAAAAGGTCCGCTGCACCTGAGTCTGCAATAGAGAAAAACAGCAAATCCGAAGATCAGGAATCTGCAAAAAAGACTGGCAGACAATTCATGCAGTTTACAAAAGATGACGCTGATAAAAACAGATATATTGCGGCGTTGTCATACATGAGTATCCTGATATTGATACCATACTTCGGAAAGAAACAATCTGATTTTTGTAAGGCTCATGTAAAACAGGGTGCGGCTGTTCTTGTTTGGAGTTCACTTGTTTGTTTGGTAACTATGTTTATTGCGCTTGGTCTTCGCACGCTGCTTTTGTGGGTATTCGGCCTTAGTGTGATGGTTTATAACATAGCATTAATATGTATTTGCTTTGTGATGTTGGCTCTTGTGTTTATTCCTGTTTTTGAAGGTGCTGTAGGTGCGTTCAGCGGAGCATATAAGAAAGTTCATTTTGTTGGGAAATATGTAGAATAACATATAAAATATAAGGAAGTACGTTTAATGCAAAACGTACTTCCTTTGGCAATAATTATATTTTATGATGAGGAGAGAACAATGGGGAGCAAGTTTAATCCATTTAACGGAGATCCCAAAAGTGTGGGTAGGTATTTTCAAATAGGAAAAATAGCTGAAACTACAGCGGCTATCAATAAAAAAACGTATAATGACGCTCTACAGCTAGTAAAATCGGGCGGTGCAAAATTGGTAGATGGATGTTTTGGATATTCATCAAGCTTTTATTCAACCGATCTTATGGGAGAGTTTTCAATAGCATTTTCAGATAAAACCAGTTTTAGATTTTCTTTTACAAAGGATAGAATGGTCAGTTGTGTGTGTCCAAAAATCGAATGCAGAAAAAATCCTCAAATGTGCTGTATTCATAGAACTGCGGCATTGATACTGCTTGATAATTATATAAAGGAAAATAATCCCGGTGATAACACAGACAGAGCCGCTGCTGAATTTTTACAATTATTCCGTTACGACAATACCGAGATTAACAATGAAAAGAATCCGATTGTTAGTTTGATGCCAAAAATACAGAAAAAAAGCGGAAACTATTATGATTCTACGCTAGAAATGAGAATAATGATTTCTGCGGTAGGAATAGGCAGATATTATGTTGTTCGCAGTATCTCAGACCTTGTGAATGCCAAATTTGAAGAGTCTGTTTATCCGCTGGGTAAAAAAGGCGAAATTGATTTTTCCAAACAGACATTTGATGATGACAGCAAAGAATTGTTTAAAACTTTGTCGGATTGGTTAGATGACCGCAATCATAGAAATAACGGAAGTTTTTCGAGATATATGTATTATGAGAGAGACATGAACAGCTCGGTAGAATTATACGGAGAGCGTTTAGACCGCATTTTCAATATGTTTGAAGGCAAACATATAATGTTGGATACAAGAAGCATACCGTTGTCTGTCATTCAGGAGAACCCTGAGGTAACTCTAAAACTTACCACACACTATGAAGACAATGCATTTGTAGGGGTGAAAATATCGGGTGAGATACCAAATCTTGAATACGGTGCTAAAGGAACATATTTTATTTCGGATTCCAAGTTTATGAAGCTTACAGATGAATACGCACAGATATTGAGCGCGTTTGATCGAAATCACAGTACCGAAAAAGCGTCCGACCAAAAAAACAAGATTATTCTCACTTTCGGAAAACGCCATATGGCAGAACTATATCAAACGATATTGCCAATCCTTCGCAGACATTTTACAGTTGTGGAAAGCGATGATGATGCGGAAGATTTTGTGCCTGTTGAAGCTACGTATAAATTTTATTTGGATATTGTTGATAATCGTTCCGAATGTAGAGTGGAAATGCTCTACGGAGACAAACTGCTAAGTATTAAGGACAATATGAAAAGGGGCTATCTAAAAGAAGACTATCGTAACGCACAATATGAGTCTACGGTACTTGGCACGATACTGAAATATTTCCCATTGTCACATAAAAATTTCGATACGTTTATGTCTGATGATGATCCCGATAAGCTGTATGATATTCTCGAAAACGGTGTAAATGAACTGCTTAAATATGGTGATGTGGTTTGCACAGACCGTTTTCAAAATATTAGATTTCCGAAAAAAGTTGGCGTTTCAGTTGGCGTATCTATTGATAGTGACTTGCTGAACCTTGATGTTATAAGCAGCGATATTTCACCAAAAGAACTGTTGGAGGTCATTAAAAGCTATAAAGCAAAAAAGCGTTATCACCGCCTAAAAAGCGGCGAGTTTGTGGATATCGATACAAGCGTTGAAGAGTTGTCTCAAATGATCGATACAATGCATATTTCCCCAAAAGAATTTGTAAAAGGAAAAATGAAACTTCCGTTGTATCGCGCTTTATATCTCGACAAAATGCTTGAGCAAAACAGTGAGATTTATGCAAATCGTGACACGGTGTACAAAAAGCTGATCAAAAGCTTTAAGACTGTAAGCGATTCGGATTTTGAGGTTCCGGAATCACTTCGAAAGACAATGAGAGGTTATCAGCGTTACGGCTACAGATGGCTCAGAACGATAGAAAGCGTTGGTTTTGGCGGTATTCTTGCAGACGATATGGGTTTGGGGAAAACTCTGCAAACTATATCGGTTCTTTTGGCATCGAAGGAAGAGGGCAAAAAGGGAACGTCACTTATCGTATCTCCTGCTTCACTGATATTTAACTGGGCTGCTGAATTTGAGAAATTCGCGCCCTCAATTAAAGTTGTCGTAGTAACAGGAACTCAAAGTGTGAGAGAACAGCTTATTTCCAAGTACAGCGACTATGATGCAGTCGTAACATCGTATGATTTGCTAAAACGAGACATTGAATTTTATGATAACTGTGAATTTGAATATCAGATAATAGACGAGGCTCAATATATTAAAAATCATAATACTGCTGCTTCGAAGTCGGTAAAGCTTATAAAATCGAAGCATCGTTTTGCTTTGACCGGAACGCCAATTGAAAACAGATTAAGTGAGTTGTGGAGTATTTTTGATTATTTAATGCCTGGATTTTTATATGGTTATGATACATTTAAGAGGGATTTTGAAACTCCTATTGTAAAGAAATCGGATGAGACGGCAGCCAAACGTCTGAAACGAATGATATCTCCGTTTATTCTGCGCAGACTTAAGGGAGATGTTTTGAAAGACCTTCCCGAAAAGATGGAGGAAGACCAATATGTCAAGTTTGATGATAAACAGCGCAGCCTGTATGACGCAAAGGTAGTCGAACTGAAAACGATGCTAGCAAAAGAGAGTGACGAGTCATTCAGCAAAAGCAAAATACAGATTCTCGCAATGCTCACTCAGCTTAGACAGATATGCTGCGATCCATCTCTTATTTTCGAAGATTATAACGGAGGCTCTGCAAAACTCGATACATGCATGGAAATAGTAAAAAGTGCTATTGAGGGCGAGCACAGAATGCTGATATTCTCGCAGTTTACATCAATGCTTGAGATAATTGAAAACGAGCTGAAAAACGAGGGAATAGAATATTACAAGATAACCGGAGAAACGTCGAAGCGCAAGCGTGCTCAGCTTGTGGATCAATTCAATACCGGAACAACTCCTGTTTTCCTTGTATCGCTGAAGGCTGGCGGTACAGGCTTGAATCTTATTGGTGCAGATATGGTTATACATTATGATCCATGGTGGAATGCAGCGGCACAAAATCAGGCTACTGACAGAACTCATAGAATAGGTCAGACAAAGAAAGTCACTGTGTACAAGCTTCTTGCCAAAGGTACAATTGAAGAACGTATTCAAAAATTACAGTCAAAAAAGACCGATCTTGCCGAGTCAATGCTTAACGGAGAAACGGTAAGCTTTTCGTCGCTTTCGAAAGAAGACCTCCTTGCCCTTATCAGCTAGCGGCGTGCTGCCGCTCCCAGTTCGCAGCGGCGTGCTGCCGCTCCCAGTTCGCAGCGGCGTGCCGCCGCTCCCGGTTCGCACACGAGATTTATGAAAATATAGACCTTATCACCTGCGTCTAACTGTAATTGTTCGCCGCGGGTGAGAACTATCGTTTATATGAAACTATGTTCGCGTATTGCCTGCGGTCGCATGACCGCCGCGGGTGAAAACTATCGTTTACATCAAACTACGTGCGCGTACTGCCTGTGGTCGCATGACCGCCGCGGGTGAAAACTATCGTTTACATCAAACTACGTGCGCGTACTGCCTGCGGTCGCATGACCGCCGCGGGTGAAAACTATCGTTTACATCAAACTACGTGCGCGTA
>CADCOF010000054.1 GCA_902802975.1 uncultured Ruminococcus sp.
CGACTGGCAGAACGGCACGCCGCAGTTCATACAGCGCGCGGCCTGCTTCTGTCTTTGCGCCATGTTGAGCGGAGAATGGAACTCGTTGAAATTTTGTATTCTGTGCGTTGGTTCAACAGTTGTATTGTTCTCCCTGTCAAACTCCATAAAACCTGTTGACTTTCCCATTTTCTCATTCCCCCTTCTGAGCGTCGTAGAACGCTTCCAGAACTGCCTGCTCGTGGTCAAGTCCCTTTTCCTCAAAGTGACCGATCAGTCCGAGCATTTTATTGTAATCATTTGGCATTATCTTTTTGAAATTAGGCAGATACACGTTGAAGTTCGCAAGCATTCTGCCTGCAAGCGGAGAGCCGGTCGCCTCAAAATGCTTCTCGATCATCGTTCTAAGCTCCTCTATATCGTGCTTCTCGCTAAGTTCGCTCATAGTGACAAGCTCCTTATTGAGTTTAAGATACAGGTCGTGCGCTTCGTCGTAAACATACGCTATACCGCCGCTCATACCTGCCGCAAAGTTGCGCCCCGTTTTGCCGAGAACAACTACTCTGCCGCCTGTCATGTACTCGCAGCCGTGATCTCCCACGCCTTCGCAGACAGCATACGCGCCCGAATTTCGCACGCAGAAACGCTCTCCGGCGATACCGTTTACATAAGCCTCGCCGCTTGTTGCGCCGTAAAGTGCGACATTTCCGATGATTATATTCTCCTCGGCCTTGAATTTACTGTCTTTCGGCGGATAAACTATCAGCTTGCCGCCCGAAAGTCCTTTGCCGAAATAGTCATTGGAATCGCCCTCAAGTCTCAGCGTAAGCCCTTTCGGGATAAATGCGCCGAACGACTGACCGCCGCCGCCAGTACACTGCACGGTATAAAAATCATCTTCCAGACTGCTGCCGAATTTCTGCGTGATGACCGAACCAAATATCGTACCGAAAGCTCTGTCGGTACTTGACACTTCTGCTTTCACTGTCTTTCTCGTGCGGTTCGCCATAGCCTTCGCAAACTTCGGGATAAGTCTGCTCTCGTCAAGCGTACTTTGAAGCTTGAAATCGTACACATCGTTCGGGTCAAAACGGCTTTTCTCTTCGCCGATATAATCGCGGCTGAGTATACCCGAAAGGTCAATCATTTCCGCTCTGTGCGTCACTTGATTCGGCTTTACTTTCAGAAGGTCTGTTCGTCCCACAAGCTCCGACACTGTTCTGACGCCGAGCTTAGCCATGATCTCGCGCAGCTCCTGCGCTACAAACATCATGAAGTTTACTATATATTCGGGCTTTCCCGCAAAACGCTTTCTAAGCTCCGGGTTTTGTGTTGCGATTCCGACAGGGCAGGTATCAAGATTGCACACTCTCATCATAACGCAGCCCATTGTTACGAGCGGCGCAGTTGCAAAACCGAACTCATCGGCACCGAGCATAGCTGCAACAGCAACATCTCGTCCGCTCATCAGCTTGCCGTCCGTTTCTATGATAACTCTGGAACGCAGACCATTTTGTATAAGCGTCTGATGCGTCTCCGCAAGACCAAGCTCCCACGGCAGACCCGCGTTGTGTATCGAGCTTACGGGCGCCGCGCCCGTGCCGCCGTCATAACCGGAGATGAGAACCACCTGTGCGCCCGCTTTCGCAACGCCGGCGGCGATAGTTCCGACTCCCGCTTCCGATACGAGCTTTACCGAAATGCGGGCTTTTCTGTTGGCGTTTTTCAGATCATATATCAACTGCGCTAAATCTTCAATCGAATATATATCATGGTGAGGCGGCGGTGAGATGAGCGATACGCCCGGAGTGGAATAACGGTTTTTCGCTATCCACGGATACACCTTTTTTCCGGGAAGATGACCGCCCTCGCCGGGTTTTGCACCCTGAGCCATTTTGATCTGAATTTCCTTTGCACTCAGCAGATATTCGCTGGTAACACCGAATCTACCCGACGCAACTTGCTTTATAGCAGAGTTTTTATCCGTGCCGAGACGTTCGGGCATCTCGCCGCCCTCGCCGGAATTCGACTTTCCGCCCAGCATATTCATAGCCTGCGCCATGCACTCGTGCGCCTCCTGGCTTATCGAACCGTAGCTCATCGCACCCGTTTTGAACCGCTTTACGATCTCGCTTGCCGGCTCCACATCGTCTATCGGGATAGGCGTGCAGTTGTCAAGATCAAATGTCATAAGTCCGCGCAGTGTATGCGGCAAATTCTCGTCGTCCACCATCGCGGTGTATTCCTTGAAACGCTTGTAATCGCCGTGCTGAGTTGCTTCTCTAAGAGCGATTATTGTTTGAGGATTGTACATGTGATCCTCTTTATCGTGACCCGAACGCAGTTTATGTGTACCTACGCTGTCGGTAGACGTATCAACGCCCAAGCCCAGCGGATCAAACGCGTGATCATGCCGCCACTCAACGCCCTCGCCTATTTCTTCAAGACCGATGCCGCCCACTCTGCTGACGGTATTTGTGAAATACTTATCGATAACGTCTTTGCGGATACCAATAGCTTCAAATATCTGTGACGACTGATACGAATGAATAGTTGAAATGCCCATTTTAGAAGCGATCTTTACGATACCGTGAAGAACAGCGGAATTGTAATCTCTGATAGCCGTGTGATAATCTTTGTCAAGAAGACCTTTGTCTATAAGCTCCGAAATACACTCCTGGGCAAGATACGGGTTGACCGCTCTTGCGCCGTAGCCTAAAAGTGCGGCAAAATGATGCACTTCGCACGGCTCCGCGCTTTCGAGTATGATAGATACCGCAGTGCGCTTTTTCGTTCTTATGAGATACTGTTCCATCGCAGACACGGCAAGCAGCGACGGAATTGCAACGTGGTTCTCGTCAACGCCTCTGTCGGAAAGAATGATAATATTCGCGCCCTTTCTGTACTCGCGGTCAACAAGAACAAACAGCCTGTCGAGCGCGCGCTCAAGCGGCGTGTTTTTGTAGTACAAAAGCGATACTGTCGCAGCCTTGAAGCCCGGGCGTTTTATCGCCTTAATCTTCATGAGATCAACACTTGTGAGTATCGGATTGTGTATCTCCAGCATATTGCAGTTTTCTGCTTTTTCTTCGAGCAAATTACCGTCCGAACCGACATAAACTGTCGTGTCTGTTACGATCTCCTCACGAATAGCATCTATTGGAGGATTTGTTACCTGAGCAAATATCTGCTTGAAGTAGGAAAACAGCGACTGGTGCTTTTCTGAAAGAACAGCAAGCGGAATATCAGTACCCATTGCGGCAGTAGGCTCCCCGCCGTTTTTCGCCATAGGAAGAATGGAATCCTTTATCTGCTCGTATGTGTAGCCGAACGCTTTGTAAAGCCTGTCACGCTGCTCCTGCGTATGATTTTCTACCTTGTGGTTCGGTATCGGCAGGTCGGAAAGCTGCACAAGATTTCCGTCAAGCCATTCTCCGTAAGGCTTCTCACGCGCGTAGCGGCTCTTGCATTCCTCATCGGAAATAACGCGCTGCGCATTGAGATCAACGAGCAGCATCTTTCCGGGCTGCAGGCGGCTCTTTTTTACGATAGTTTCGTTGTCAACGTCAAGCACGCCCACTTCGGACGAGAGAATAAGCATGTCATCGCTTGTGATGTAGTAGCGTGACGGACGCAGACCGTTTCTGTCGAGAACCGCGCCCACGGTGTCGCCGTCCGTGAAAAGAATAGCGGCGGGACCGTCCCACGGTTCCATCATAGTTGAATAGTAATGATAAAAATCGCGCTTTTCTCTGGAAATCGTCTTATCGTTTGTGTATGGCTCCGGAATAGTAACCATAACCGCTTTCGGCAGTTCCATTCCGTTCATCATTAAAAATTCAAGCGTATTATCGAGCATTGCCGAGTCCGAACCGGACGCATTGATAACAGGCAGAACTCTGTCGAAATCGTCCTGCATAACGGGGCTTGTCATTGTTTCCTCACGGGCAAGCATTCTGTCGAAGTTGCCTCTGATAGTGTTGATCTCGCCGTTATGAAGTATTACTCTGTTGGGGTGAGCGCGCTCCCATGACGGATTTGTGTTGGTTGAAAAACGAGAATGAACAAGCGCAAGCGCGCTTTTATAATCATCACTTTGAAGATCAAGATAGAACTTGCGCAGCTGACCTACAAGAAACATACCCTTGTATACAATGGTGCGTGACGAGAACGAACATACATAAGTGTTGTCGTTTGACTGCTCAAACTCGCGTCGGATAACATAAAGTTTGCGCTCAAACTCGATGCCGATCTTGACGTCTTCGGGCTTTTTCACAAAGCACTGCATAATATGAGGCATTACGTCAAGTGCTTTTTTGCCGATAACGGTGCTGTCTGTGGGAACATCTCTCCAACCGAGAAGTTTTGCGCCCTCCTTCTTGCAGATTATCTCAAGCATCTTCTTCGCCTGACTGCATTTCAGCTCGTCCTGCGGAAAGAAGAACATACCAACGCCATACTTGCGCTTGCCCGGCAGCTCTATTCCCATATCAAATGCCGCGCTTTTGAAGAAATCATGAGATACCTGAACGAGTATGCCCACGCCGTCGCCCGTTTCGCCGGACGCGTCCATTCCCGCACGGTGCTGGAGCTTTTCCACAATAGAAAGCGCGTCCGATACAATCTTATGGCTCTGCTCGCCTTTTATGCTGACAACCGCGCCTATACCGCAGGCGTCATGTTCGAATTCCGGTCTGTATAATGTATTTTTCTCATTCATCTTGATGTACCTCACTTTGCTTTAAAGCTGCTTTCAACAATCCCTTGAATAACGGGTGCGCCTTGTTCGGTCGGCTCTTGAATTCGGGGTGGAACTGTACGCCGATATAAAAATCATTCTGCGGTATCTCTATTGTTTCCACGATCGTTCCGTCGGGAGAAGTTCCGCCTATCACAAGCCCGCTGTCTGTCAGCGTTTCCTTGTATTCATTGTTAAATTCATAGCGGTGACGGTGGCGTTCAAATATCTCTGCTTTTCCGTAACATGCCCAAAGTGCTGTGTTCTGCTTAATTCGGCACGGATACGCGCCCAGCCTCAAAGTGCCGCCTTTGTCAACAGTGCTGCTTTGGTCGGGCATAAAGTCGATAACTTTGTGTTCGGTCAGCTCGTCAAACTCTCCGGAATTTGCATCAACCAATCCGCAGACATTTCTCGCATATTCGATCACTGCTATCTGCATACCGAGGCATATTCCAAGATACGGCACATTGTTCTCGCGGCAGTATCTCGCAGTGCAGATCATTCCGGAAATTCCCCTGCTTCCGAAGCCGCCCGGAACGATGATACAATCGCAGTTTTTTAGTTTTTCATTGACGTTTTCATCGGTGATCGTTTCGCTGTCTATCCATTCTATATCGGTATGCGCGCCGCAGGCGTAGCCCGCATGATGTATGGCTTCGGCAACCGAAAGATAAGCGTCGTGCAGCTGCACATACTTTCCTACAATGCCGACTGTAATGCTTTTGCTCCTGTTGTCAATACTCTTGAGCATCGCCTGCCACTCACTCAGATCAGGCTCAGAAGACTGTATTCCAAGCCTTCTGCATACAACGTTTGAGAAACCCGACTGCTCCAGCATTATTGGTGCTTCATACAGCACTGGTACATTTGTATTTTGAATAACGCTGTCCACGGGAACATTGCAGAACAAAGATATCTTCTTGAATATATTCTTTTCAAGCGGTTCATCACAGCGCAGAACAATGATATCGGGCTTTACGCCCATTCCCTGCAGCTCTTTTACGGAGTGCTGCACAGGCTTTGTTTTGTGCTCCTGCGAACATTTCAGATATGGAATAAGTGCGACATGTATGTAACAGACATTTTCGCTGCCAACTTCAAGCCCCACCTGACGTATTGCCTCGATAAACGGCTGACTTTCGATATCGCCCGCTGTGCCGCCGATCTCAGTGATAACGACATCAGCTTCGCTTTTCTTTCCGACGTTGTAGATAAAATGCTTAATCTCGTTCGTCACATGCGGAATGACCTGCACCGTTTCGCCGAGGAACTCCCCGCGCCGCTCCTTATTCAGGATATTCCAGTAAACTTTTCCCGTTGTGAGATTTGAATATTTGTTGAGGTCTTCATCAATAAAACGTTCGTAATGTCCCAAATCCAAGTCCGTTTCCGCGCCGTCTTCCGTAACAAAAACCTCACCGTGCTGATACGGACTCATTGTTCCCGGGTCGACATTTATATACGGGTCAAGCTTTTGAGCAGCGACCTTCAAGCCTCTCGCTTTCAGCAGTCGTCCCAATGATGCGGCAGTGATACCTTTTCCGAGTCCCGATACAACTCCGCCCGTCACAAAAATATACTTCGTCATGTTTATTCCTCTCCTGTTATGTCCCTGATGACAGCTCTTGCAATATCAATCTTTTTTTTGCCGCTGTCCATGGCTGCTTTCTCTATATATCTATGAGCCTGCTCCTCGGTCATATTTCTTTCAGCGATCAGCAACGCTTTTGCTCTTGTTATCGTCTTGACCTCGTGCAGCTTTCCTCTGAGCTTTTTTGAGTCTGCTTTTAGTTTGTTCATCTTAACGACAGACGATGAAAGCAGCGTCAGCGTTTGATAAAACACCGATTTATACAACGTTGACGGCAGCGTAACTACGCCGTAAGGTTCGAGTTTATATGAAACCTTTTCGAGCAGCTCGGGCTTTACGATAACGGCTGTGGCATATTCCTGTGAGATATCCTGTGCAAACTTTGTGCCGAATTCATCTGTCAGCGGTGTATGAATAATTACAATATCGACATTCGTGTTTAGAAGTGTGCGCCGCGCGTCATTTGCACTCGATAAAATGCGAACGGGTGAAAACCTGTCCTGCGGCATTGCCGCTTTTATAAACTCGACCATCTTGCTGCTTTTTGATAATATTATTACGCTTCGGACTTCATTCTGCACGGCTGCACCTCCTTTTTTTAGTGTGGAGTTGTTTTGCTAATTCCGAATTCCGAATTGAATTGCGCATTCCGCATTCCGAATTCCGAATTAATGCTCGATCTGAGTCCGTCACTCTCGACCACAATTTTTCACACTGCATAAACTATTGTCGTTGTGATAACCCATCGGTTTTCACAAATAATTGCGCATTCAGACTGTGCCAAAAGTTCTGAGCATGAACCCCTCCACCGCCTTACGGCGGTCCCCCTCCCCTAAAG
>CADCOF010000055.1 GCA_902802975.1 uncultured Ruminococcus sp.
ATCACAACGACAATAGTTTGTGCAGTGTGAAAAATTGTGGTCGAGAGTGATGGACTCAGATCGAGCATTAATTCCGCATTCCGCATTACGCATTCCGAATTAGCAAAACAACTCCACACTAAAAAAAGTGTTTAGGAAAAGATTTATGTCGTTTACTATATGTCGTCTACTATAAAAATACAAAAGATATAGCTGAAAGAAGGTACTCAAAAACATGCAAGACAACCAAAACATGTATAACAGTTATCATGCCTTAACGTCCGAAATATCAGAGAATTCCAAACGTATGTCAGAAGTATGCAGAAGCATAGGAATGAATCAAATGGCGGAAATTCTCAACGAAAACAGAATCAAGCTGCAGTCTCACAAATTCGCAGTAGGTATTCTGGGCGAGTTCAGACGTGGAAAAAGCACAGTTATCAACGCTATGCTGGGCAGAGAGATCATGCCGTCGGATATTGTTCCCACAACGGCAACCATGAACCGCGTATCATACGGTCTGACTCCGTACGCGGAACTTGATCTTGATGACGGCTCTACAAAAAGGATCGACGTAAACGAGCTTTCAAGCTACGTAACAAAGCTTGACGATGAAACCACCGAGCGTGCGTCTCACGTTAACGAGGCCATTGTGTATTATCCCTGCGAGTTCTGCCGAAACGGCGTTGACATTGTGGATACTCCGGGCTTGAACGACGATGAGCGCATGAACCGCATAACCGAAGAGACCATTCCGAAGCTTGACGCAGTTATCATGGTTCTTGTTCCGGAAAGTCCTTTCAGCATGAGCGAGGCTGAATTTGTCCGCAACAAACTTATGAGCAGCGACGTGGGGCGACTTATCTTTCTTGTAAACAAGATTGATACTGTTCGCAGAGCGAAAGACAGAGAAAAACTTGTTGAAGACCTGAAAAAGCGTATTCGTAAGACGGTTCTCGACCGTACCGCAGAAGTTTATGGAACAGATTCGGAATATTACATAAACGTAGAAAGAAAACTGAAAAACATATCCATCTACCCCATCTCCGCGCTCGACGCACTTGACGGACGTCTTGAAAACGACGACGAGCTTGTTCAGAAAAGCGGGATGCTGGAATTTGAAAAATCCCTCAGCTATATGCTGACCGAAGAGCGCGGCATGCTTGAAATTATGCCGCAGATCACAAGGTTGATCTCCGCAGGAACAGAAGTGATCAACACTATCACGATTATGCAGGGCAGCCTTGAAATTGATGATGATACATTCCAGCAAACACAAAACGGCGTTCTGAATCAGATCAGATCACTGAAAAAAGAAAAAGAAAGCAAAATGAAAGAAATCCGCAATATGGCCTCCCGCGTAAGGCAGGAGTTGTCTCAAAAAGCGGAGAAATGTTATGAACAGATAGAGTACGAAACATCTTCGATGATCTCAAGCATTATGCCGGGCAGGGTTATGTCCGAACAGGAAAAAAAGGATCTTTTCACAAACACTATTCAGAATATTCAGAACAGAATCGATGACATTTTGTCTATACACGCTGAAAGGCTCGCAGACGAGCTTAATTCTATCATAGAAGAAGCCGGCACCGATATCGCAGTTGTTATTTCGAGAGGACACTCACAGCTGAACAAACACTTTGATACTATTTCCGAAACCGGCAAAAAATCGTCAGGTGTAAGTTCTGCAGCTGCATCAGACGCAGCAGCGGTAGCATTGGAAACGGCTACTACATATCTGGGTATTGTAGGAATAGGCGGCATCATTCGCGGCTATAGATTGGCCGGAGCTAAGGGCGCAGCTGTCGGCGGCGTTGCGGGCGCATTGATCACGTATGGAGCTGTTGCCGGATTAGCTGCTGTTCTGCCTGCTGTTTCACTGCCGATAATACTATTGACGTCTGTAGCCGGAACATACGGCGGCAGTGCCATTGCGGGCGCGCTGTTTGCAAAAGACCGTGCAAACAAACAGATAGACGAGCTGAAAACAGAACTGAAGCTGGCCACATCTGACGCAATTACAAAAATGCGTATCAACAGAGAAATGGAAAAATGGATAACAGCAGAAGTAACAAATCAGTTTGACACGTTGATAGAAGATATGGACGCTGAATTTGATCGGGTAATCGACGAAGCCGACCGCAAGATCAAAGAGATTGAAAGAAACCTCTATATCAAAGATTCCGAGCGAAAGAATCAGGAGCTTATTCTTACAAATATGTCTCAGAATATCATGGAAATTATCAATACACTGAAAACGATCTGCAATGATCTCGAAACAAAGGCAGAAGGCGTAAATCGCCGTTTGGAGGAGGGTTAAAATGTACGATACCAATTCTCCGTTAAACAACATAAACGTTAGTTTTTCGGATTATGTTCAAAGACATGCTACTTCTATGGAGGCTCATCTTGTCAACGGAGTTCCCGATTATTCATTTTCACTTGACAACGAACTTCGCAAATCTATGATGAAAATTCCTCATTTTACTTCGATATGCAAAACAATCACTTCATCACTCGTAGCACAGCAAATTCAGATATTAAATCAGGAAGGTATTGCAGTGGGACCGAACCAGTTCCCCGAAATATACCGAATGACTGCCGACTGCGCACAAAAACTTGGCATAGGAATACCGAATGTATTTATTGTAAACTCGCCCGGTGAAATGAACGCCTACACTATAGCGGCAGATGACAGCAGCCCCATCGTTGTTCTGTACAGCTCGATTGTCGAGAGAATGACCCCCGGCGAATTGAAGGGCGTTATTGCGCACGAGTGCGGACACATTCACAACAACCACTCGGCACTTCAGAGTGTTGTTAACGTCATTTTGTCAAGCTTGGGCGGCAGCGGAATAGCGGGCATGGTTATTACGCTTGCCAACATTGCTTTGATGCAGTTCTGGACAAGAGCAGCCGAGATCACAGCCGATCGTGCTGCGTTGATATGCGCTGATGATGTGCAGGATGTTATCAACATGAATTCCACACTCCTGACAGGCGGTATGATTGGAAAACAATACAGTGTGAATCTGGAATCTCTCCGCGAACAACTGGAAATAACGCTTAATAATCCCTCTAAAGTGTATGAAGTTCTTTCCGATCATCCTTCGAGTGTAAGAAGAGTTTTCTGTACAATGGAATTCAGCGAGTGTGAGACTTTCTTCCAATGGAGACCGGACTTTAAACGTTACGATGCGGTTGTAAGAACTAAAGAAGAGACTGACAGGCGATGCCAAAAGCTCGTCAATATTCTTGACAATGTCAAAGGGGGTATACGCTGATGCAAATGAATGAACGTATCGTGTACTCAACAGATCAGATTATGATCTCTATAGAAAACACACTGAAACAATTGGATACATTTCGTTATGACAGCCAATATCGCGATCTCCTCGGCGCATCCTTTATTGACAAGCTGACAAAATGGGAGGATATCATTCGCAAACGCCGTAACGAACCGTTTACATTAACTGTTATCGGAGATTTCAAGAGAGGAAAATCGACGTTCATCAACGCATTTCTCGGCGAAGAGATAGTAACAACTGCTGTTACTCCGGAAACGGTTACTCTCAATAAAATCGGTTACGGTGCATCTGACAATCAGGCGGTGCTGTCAGGAACAAAAAGATTCAGACTGGCGAATGACGAACTGAAGAGGGAGCGTCTTGAAGAGGTACTGAACCAGACAGGCGAAACCGTAAAAAAGCTTGAGCTGATGCGCCCGAATGACAAACTCAAGGAACTGACAATCATTGATACACCCGGTATGAATGACGCGCTTAAGGATTTTGAAGGCATGGTCAAAGATTCAATCATGGAAGCAGACGCCATAATATATCTTTACAACGTGATGTATCCGCTTTCTTTGACAGAACAAATATTTTTGAAATCAACAGTTGCGCCGCAAAAATATACAAAGCTATTTATTGTGGGCAATTTTGCCGATATGCTCGATAACGAGAAAAATTACAAAAAAATGCGTGATCTCTTGGGAGACCGTGTGCATCATCTTTTCCCGGATGCGGACATATATATGATCAGTGCTTTGGATGAGCTGTGCCGTCAACTTGATTCGGAAGGTGAAGAGCGTCCGTGTGAAAAAATGATTCCGATATTGGAAGATCAATTTGACAGACTTCGTCTTTCCATAACGCAGCTGCTTGAAGAAAAAAAGGAAAATGTTGTTACAGACCGCGTTCTGAGATTGACAACAACAATGATCGAAGATCTTCTCAAAGAAATCGACATGATCGAATCCGGCCTGCAAATGAGCAGCGACGATGCTGCTAATATTATTAAACAAGTAAAATGGGAAAAAGAAAGCAGTATTCAAAAACAGGAAGAACTTCGCACAGAAATGAAGCTGATGATATCCGATATGAAAGACGAAGCATGCGGTTGGATGGCTGAATTTTTGGAGCGAATCGAAAATGAGATACCGAACCTCAGATCGGAATCTTCACAGACGCTGTGCAAGTATTACGAATTCTACTGTATGGATCTTCTCCAGGAAGCATTGGATACTTGTATTGATTATCACCGTGAAAAAATATATGAAAAGCTCGAATCCGTATCCACAGAACTTCTCAAGAACATGGTCAACGCATTTGACAAAAAGAAAAAATACACGATGACCGTAAACGTTGACAACAAAATGTGGACAAAGGGCGATAATGTCGGCTTAGCGGCAAATCTGATATCTAACTTTGGAACAATAGGTGCTATTGCCGGTTTGGTTGGAACCGCTGTTGCAGGCGTAATGCGTCAGCCGGAACTGAAGAAGCGAAGCGTTGAATTTGTAGATCAGATCAGCGGAAAGATAACCGGCATGAATCGCCAGGTTATGACCACTGTTGAAGCTGTTTACAAAGACATGAGTGAAAAAGCGGAAAAAATGGTCACTGAATTTTATGCAGACGAGCTTGCCGAAACAGAACGCATTGCGGAACAGACTGCGGCTGTAGCATATGCCGAGGAAGAAAAGAAAAAGGAAATCAGAAAGTCTGTTGAACGAGCAAAACAAATACTGCTCGAATGCATGAACAATATACAGTAAAGAGGAGATAATATGTTTTGTCCCAAATGCGGAGCATCTATACCGGACAACTCTAAATTTTGCGCTATGTGCGGCTCATCATTGCAAAAAGCCGCCTTAAAATGCAAAAATTGCGGTGCAGCCCTCGAAGAAGGAACATATTACTGTGAAAACTGCAAAACATACATAGGAACTGCTTCGCTGCAGGGAACCATAACTTCGCAGCCTGTGCAGCAAAATACAACGGTGAAGAGTGAACTGATAAATACTCACCCCAACCCGCCTGTTTTTTCGACAATTGTAACATGGTCTGACAATACCGTGGCAGCAAACGCTATCAATAACAGTGGAATAATGGATGTATTCAGCGATCATCTGGAATTCAGGAACATCGTAATATGGTTTAATGACGTAGCCTCGATTGACCGGGCTAAATATCTCAGAGTATTTCCGAGCCTGATCATAAATATGAAAGACAGTTCGCAGCATATGTTTATCTCGGCTGTCGGTGATGAAGATCCGGAAAAGATCATCGCACTTTACGCAGGAAAATAGATCAAAAAAGGAACGTTCCAAAACGGAGCGTTCCTTTTACTATGCTTAAACTACGATTTCTTTTTTCTCTCACGCATATCATAATCACGATCTTCGTCTATCATTTCAAGCATGATCTTTGCAAAACATTCATCGAACTGCGTGCCGATGCCGTTAATTATCTCTTCTTTAACGCGCACCTGCGGCATTGGCGCACGGTAACTTCTGTAACTCGTCATTGCGTCGTAGGAGTCGGCAACAGCAATGATTCTCGCTTGCTCAGGAATTTCAGTGCCCTTCAGACCGTCAGGATAACCGCCGCCGCCATATTTTTCATGGTGCCACCTTGCACCAATTGCAAGCTCGCTTTTCTCCCTGATATTACTCAGAATATTTGCGCCAACAACAGGGTGCGTTTTGATAAGATCGTACTCCTCATCGGTAAGCTTTGAAGGCTTGTTAATTACAGCATCGGGAATACCTATTTTTCCGATATCATGAAGAAGCCCCATAATATATATATCGTTCTGCGCGGAGTCGCTGTATCCGTATCGCCTTGCAATTTCGCGTGAATATTCTGCGACGCGGCTTGAATGACCGTTTGTGTACGTATCCTTTGCATCGATTGTTCCGGCAAGTGTTTTTACAATGTTGATAAGCAGCTGCTCCTTTTCGATCGTCTTTTGGCGAATTTCCTCCTCAAGGTGGTCTCTTGTCAATCTGATATCCTCCATCTGCTGAACCGAAACAAGCAGAAGCAGCGTGAAAAGACCAATCTGCATTGGTATTTCGTTGCTCATCTTTTCGATGAATATAAGAAATACTATCTGGACAATCGCCATTACCATGAATACAAGAAAACCGATTGCGGTGTAGCGGTATTCAGACACATAGCCCCGCTTAATATCAATAATAAGCGTTGCAAAGATACACAGAACAACTATTCCCAACTCGGAATCTATATAAACGAGTGACGACTGAAACGACCTTATCCCTGTAAAGTGAAGAACTGTCCATAAAGCAAAACTGATCAAGGAAATCAAGAACAATATATGGTTAAGTTTTTTATATCGACCGCGCTGTATCGAATCAAGATAAATCAACAAACCGAACGGCATCATCATACAGAACAGAAAGCCCATTATTCCATCAACAAAATGTATCCCGGTAATAAACGGGGTTATCTGCGACACCGATAGCAGCCAGCACGCGACATCGAGTATTCCCAGCGCAGCATACAGCATGTCAATATTTTGTCTTTTCCATATTCTGAGAACAACACCTATAATCGTAACAAATATCGCTGCAACAAAAAGAACAACCGCCATAGCGAAAGGCATACCATGTTTTTGCCAGACATATCTGAAAACGCCCGTGCCGCTCGAAACAAATGTTTCGGGAACTACGATCGGGTTCCAGTCGGTTTTTCCTCTGAATATCTCCAATTCACCGTTTGCGTCATCATAATCAAGCGGAATTACGATATAGAACTCCTTCAAAGAACCGCCCGGAAGACCGGTATCTCTCGCCCGAACAAAATTCATCCTAAGCGACCCATTGATATACACCTTTACATCGCTTCGGTTCATAAAACACAGCATACTGCCGGGTTCCAGTGTTTCCGGCAATCGTGAAATTATGGTAAAATCTTCGGTATATGCCCGATCATCGTTGTATATACTTCCCACTTGGAAAGATTTCCCATCATTATCAATAACGGTCCAGTTATCAATATACTCTATGTTTGGGTCATTTAAATTTGAAATATCATTTACAATCTCCGATAAATACAGACCTGTCAGCAAGCTAAATACACATACAACAAAGAACATTATTTTAAATATGGTGCCCACTCTATCGCTTGTCTTTTTTTCGGTCATTCCCTTTCCTCCCCGGAGTATTCAGCAAAAAGTAAACATACGACGCTTCAGTTCATTATAGCACTTTTTCAATGTAATATCAATATTATTTATGACAAATTTAATTCGATTTTTGTAAACTTATTGTTCTATGCCCATGTTTAACAAAAAAGAGAGGTTTTTCGAACCCCTCTTTTTGCTTGTGTAAAACATTACGACTTAACGATTTTCTCCTTAACCTTGGCTGCTTTACCAACTCTGTCACGGAGATAATACAGCTTAGCGCGTCTAACCTTACCGCGTCTGATAACCTTAACATCCTTTACGTTCGGGCAGTGAAGCGGGAATACTCTCTCGACGCCAACGCCGTATGCAACACGTCTTACTGTGAATGTCTCTGCAACGCCGCTTGACTTCTTTGCGATAACGGTGCCCTCGAACATCTGAATTCTCTCTCTGTCACCCTCGCGAATGTTTACGCTAACTCTTACTGTGTCGCCGATCTCAAAAGAGGGAACTTCCTTCTTCACGGAATCAGCTGCAATCAACTTCAATGCATCCATTTTATTTTCCTCCTAGTTTACAGACATTCTTAACATAAAGCAGGAAGCTGCTGCTCCAGCCAGAGGACTGTCCGCTTCATTGTTCGGTCATTATCGACCGGGCAGTGAATCGCATTGACATTTTGCCAACGGTTCAAATGCGTTTATTATTATATCACAATTTGCCGATAAATGCAAGTGGTTTTCTGAATTTTAAGTAAATTCCGATTTTCCGATTTGCACACAAACTTCATATCTACTAAATGAGCAAATTTGAAATTGTTCGTAATTTTGTACAAAAACGCCTGCGGGCGCATGGGCACTTTTCGTGAGGCTACGTCTGGGTAAAAGTTTATCAAGAAGTTTAGTGCATTTTTACTTTTTTGATCATTTATAGCTTTCTATTCTTGTCTATTTTGTTTTCTATTTTTCCGAATACATTCCGCAAGGTTTTCTCAGTCCAACCGCAGAACTGCTTAACATGCAGTATATCAAATATCAGCAGTCTGACTCTATCTACAAGCGATCCAACCAACCAAATCAATAACGCTGTTCCTATAACGGCTAAAATCATCATTACCGGCTGAAAATCCAAATACTGAATAAAACAGTGCTTTATAAAATTATCCCTTATGATCGGTTCTTCATGGAATAAATATACACCGAAAGATACAGGCGCAAAGAATTTCACAAAAGCTATCGTTGCCTTTCTGCACTTTATATTTGCAAAAAATACAAGCAAGAAAACCGAACACAATACCACTGTAGGTGATGTGTAAATAATGAAAATGCCGCGTCCTTTAGGCTCCGCATCAAAATTCGTCACCAACAGATCGCCGATTATTTTTGATAACCACGTAAACAAAACGCAAAACGCATATAACAACAAATTAATATTATTGTTTTCATAAATTTTAACATCATACTTTTTGATATACGCGCCGACCAAATAAAGCATTGCCAGCCACAAAAAACTATACCCCGCGTTTGTTTTCCCGAAATCGGAATACAAAAAAGCAGGAAGCAGTGAGAACACAACAAACAGTGATAACAACAGCTTTTCGAACTGCTTTCTTGTGCATTTGTCAACTAATATATCAAGGAACGGCGCTACAAAAAACAGACAAAAATACGCAGAAAAATACCAGTATGTAGACTTTGAAACAGGAGAAAAAGCAATCTGTATAGCATTCTCTTTCACTAAAGCCGGATCAATGGATTTTGCAATAACAGTTGTACACACGGTATAGAAAACAACTTGAAAATACAAGTATATTATATTCGAGTACTTCGTTTTTCTGCCATATCCAACATATCCGGATATCAAAGAATATACATTTGACGCACAATAACAAGCTATTTCCAATAACCACGCCAGCTCATATTTCACAGACATTTTTTCGGCACTATCAAGTATTCCACCATGACCCAAAACATGAAGCGTTGGTATCATTATCATAGAGATTATTCTCAGCAAGTCGATGCCATAATTTCGTTCTTTTGATACCGGACTTTTGGCTTTCAGACTGCTCTTACTTCGACTCATTATGTAAACCCCTCTCTTATAGTAAACGACATAAATCTTTTCTACCTGAGCGGTTGGAATTTCGATACAATAATTGTAACTATTCAGAATACAAAAGTTCTCTATCGAACGAATTTCATTTCTC
>CADCOF010000056.1 GCA_902802975.1 uncultured Ruminococcus sp.
CATGATCATGATCGTGGTGATGTTCGTGATCGTGATCGTGTTCGTGGTGATGTTCGTGATCATGATCGTGGTGATGTTCGTGGTCGTGATCGTGGTCATGATGATGATGGTGATGATGTTCTTCGGCTAATTTTTGAATAGCCTCCTCGAGAGTGCTTTTATTCTCTATAGCGAGCATGATCTGTTCGCCTGTAAGATTATCCCAGTCTGTAGTGATAAGTTCCGCTTTATTATTATGCTCTCGGAGCAATTTTACAACGCTGTCGAGTTTTTCATCGGAAATATTTTTTGTATGGCTGAGTACAATCGCACTTGCATGCTCAACCTGATTGTTGAAAAACTCGCCGAAATTCTTCATATACATTTTAGCTTTATTTGCGTCAACTACCGTTGTAAAGCTGTTAAGAGTAAGCTCTTCGGAGTGAATCTTTTCAACTGCCGAAATAACGTCGCTCAATTTTCCGACTCCCGACGGCTCGATAATAATACGCTCGGGCGCAAACTGAATCAGCACCTTTTTGAGTGCCTCGCCGAAGTCACCAACCAAGCTGCAGCAGATACAGCCGGAATTCATCTCTGTTATCTCTATGCCCGCCTCTTTGAGGAAACTGCCGTCGATGCCGATCTCACCGAATTCATTTTCGATAAGGACGATTTTTTCTCCGCTGTATGCCTCTGCGATAAGCTTTTTAATAAGCGTAGTTTTGCCCGCGCCAAGAAAGCCCGAGAAAATATCAACTTTTGTCATAACGATTACTTCTTTCTTTTCATTAGATATATTGGCAGAATTAAGCCATTACAACATAGTTTACCACTATTTCAGCTCTAAATCAAGTGCAAAAATGTATTTTTTAACACATGTGTGTTAACTTTCTGTAACGATTTGATAAGGCAGGGCGAACAAACAGCACAGCTATTCACTTTTTGGTGCAACAGTATGATTTGCGTATGTATCCCAGTCAGGTTCATAGTTATCATTCGCCTGATTCCCCCACATATCCCAGCCTTCACGATTACCGCGGGCAAAGAGTTCAATTCGGGGACCCGGAGAACAAGCTTCTATCAAGCTTACAAATTCGTCTGGTTTTCTGCTGTGTTCACGCTTCATTGCTCTTAACAGATTAACCTGCGAACGCCCCGGCTGAAGAGTCCTGTTCTTGTCGCCCTTTATTCCAAAAAGCAGTATTTCGGTAACATTGCGGAAATAAAATCCCACGCCTCGACCGTCGGGCTGACCGTCTTTTCGCACTTTTTCCCAAATTAAATTTGTTTTATACTCGAAGCCCCAAGCCTTCATCACCTCAAGTCCCTCAGGCAAAAGCGCGTTTGGAACCCAAAGATACAGATGACTTTTTTCGTCGGCAATATCGGACACAGGCAGTGCTTTTATATCATCAAGAGTCATTGTGGAATATCTGCTGAGTCTTTTATGCTCGGGGGCAACTTTACCTGTTCTGTTTTGAAACTGCCAAGGCGGATCGGCATATATCGTTTTATATTTCTTTCCATCGGTAAAAGAAATAAAATTATCAATTGTTTCATCCAATGAAGTTTTCATCATTCGCAGCCCTCTATGCATTTTTTCTTTATTCCGACAGCCAATATGGGACAACCGCCGTTTCTTCTTGAATCCAGTCTGTACGTAAGCTTGCCGATCCACGTTGTTGACGCACCATATTTAGCCATAATATCAAATTTTTTGAAAATCTCGTTTAATTCCTCGGCGCGTGTTACAATAATGCCCACATCTATTATTCCGCAGTCGAAATATGTTCTCATAGCCAACAAATCGCGGTCAAAGGTCTGATCTTTGCTGTTCCATTCGAGGTCAAAAGCCACTTTATTTTTAAGAAAGTCAATATTATGACCGTCAATATAACCCCCTATTAGTTTTTCCTCAAAGGGTTCGTTTGCGAATCGTCCTCTGCGCTGTGCGTTCTGCCTGGGATACATTTTTACAAGCAGATCGCCTGTAATTCGTATTTCGCGCCAGCCATACGGATAAAGGACGTCGTCAAATTTTTTAGGTATAGGGCTTTCGTTTCCGCCGGCTTTTTTCAGATCGTCAACAGATATTACCAATTTTCTCAAACAATCCTGGATTTCCTCCCACTCATTCGGGAAAGCGTTTAACAGTATCTCCAAAGCGTGCCCATAATTATAAAACTCATATTTTTCCGCTAAATCAGCCGGAACAGGCAACATAACATATACCACCCTTAATTTTCAAAAATCGAAATCAATGTAACCATACAATTCTATCATATTCAAGCTTATTTGTCAAACGGCATGCCGGCGGTCGCCACGCGGCGACGGGCAATACGCGCACATAATAAATTCTTTAACGCAAGTCAAAACCCGCGCCTAACGCAATGTCAGACGCGGGTTTTTCAGTTTGGATTTGCCACACGGTTTGAGCGCGAACTGCCCGCGGGCGGCG
>CADCOF010000057.1 GCA_902802975.1 uncultured Ruminococcus sp.
AACGGCTCCCAGCCGTCGGGGACGGTTCCCAACCGCCGTAAGGCGGTGGAGGGGTTCATGCTCAGAACTTTTGGCACAGTCTGAATGCGCAATTTGCTCATTTATAGCAATTAGCTTGTACGCGAACTTCGCATGGCCGCCGGGCGGATTGAGGTGATGTTTTTTATGATAAAATCCTGCATATGACGATCAAACAAAACTTCGCCGATTTTTTCTTTTGAGTCTATGACTCCGAGATGACTGCCGAGTTTTGAGGCAGAGTAGTAGACGTTTCCGCTGCTGGCGTTTATTTTGTCTATCATTTGTATTCTCACAAGATAATTTATTACATCGCTTGATTGAAGTTTCATAAAATACGCGGTGTCCACGAGCGCATTGATTCTTTCGGTGAATTCTTCGGGAGTGATAGGTTCATCTGAATATTTGAATTGATCGAGAACATCTTCGCTAACCGAAAAAGGAGCTTTTTCCAGCTTGATTTTTTTCATCAGATCAGATACATACATAAAGCAAAGTCTTAGCTTTTTGTCATTCGCAGGCGATGTTTTTTCAACCTGTTTTCCCGAAACGGGGTCAACACCTTTTCCCAAAAGCGACATGTAATCAGACGCGCGGGAAATAATCAAAGCTTCGTTTTTGAGATTCGGCGTACATGGAATATGAAGTACACCGTCATATTCACAGTCAGGTAAATTCGCCGCAACACGCGAAAGCAACTCGGCGGTAAATTCAAAGCAGCGATTAACACGCACACTGCAAATTGTCAGGTCATCCGTTTTATTATCCGTAATAGGATCAACGCCGCTGTGCAAATTTATCAAATAATCACGCGCGTGATTTACGATCCTTATGTTTTCCATATACACAATACCTCATTATCGATCTTTTATTTCGAATTTTCATGTTCTTCTGCGGGCGGCATGCTGCCGCTCCCAATACGCACACGCGCTTTATGAAAACATAGGCATTCTCACCTGCGCCCAACTTATAAGTAGCAAACGCGGCGAAGACTAACGTTAACAATACAGCCCGCCGGAATTGGGAGCGGCGGCACGCCGCCGGAACTGGGTGCGGCGGCACGCCGCCCGGCGGTACGCCGCCCACCTATTCGTAGCGGAGGGCTTCTATGGGGTCTAGTCTGGAGGCTTTGATGGAGGGAACGAGACCGAAGATGATTCCGATACACATAGAGAAGGAAACGGAAATAACTATGGAAGAAACGCTGATGGGGGCGGGGATATAGGCAAAGATGGAAATGACCTTTGCAATTCCGATACCAAGCAGCACACCGATAAGACCGCCCAAAGCGGAAAGAACCGCAGACTCCGTGAGGAATTGCCCCAAGATCACTCTGCGCTTTGCACCGAGAGCCTTTTTCAGACCAATCTCCCTTGTCCTTTCTGTTACAGATACCAGCATTATGTTCATGATACCAATACCGCCTACAATCAGCGATATGCTCGCAATGCCGCCCAAAAGCAGCGACATCATCGATACAGTCTGATTAAGATAATTAGACATCTCTTCAAGCATTGATGACTTGTACGTTACCATCGTTGTATCAATGTATGAGTCAAGTATCTCACCCGCTTCAGTAGTTGCCGCTACTGTCAGATCAGGGTCTGATATTTTCAGCGACAATATCTGTATATCGTCATATCCCTGAAGATTAGGCCATGCAGACATCGGAACAAATATAGAAGACTGCATGCCAATCTGAGTTTGAAGATCGTTTATAGAGTTGATCTTTCTTTCGTCTATCGGCTTCATCACTACGCCGACAACCGTAAACAGATCGCTGTCAATTTGTACTGTTTTTCCGATAGGGTTATTGTTGTTAAACATTACAGTAGCACATTGATTGTCAATTACAACAACATTATTTGAGTTCTTTACATCGTTTTCCGTAATCAGTCTGCCGGATACCACATGGTAACTTGACGCTTCAAAATAATCTGCGTCTACACCATATGTAAATATATTTATAGAATGACCTTGATAAATAAGACTGCTGTACATGTTAACATACGCCCTTGCTGCACTGCCTATACCATTTACACGCTGTACCTGCTTGAGAGCGTCGTCAGAAATGACGTTAACTCCTTCAACAGTTCCGTAATCGGACACACTGTATTCCATCGACCAAAAGTCCATAGTTGACTGCGCCGCATACGGCTTAAGATCGATTGTTGAAGTTGTTCCGATATACTCTGACTTCATCTGTTCACTGACGCCGTTAATCAGCGACACAATCGCTATTATAGCGGCTATACCGATAACAATACCAAGCATCGTGAGCGCGGAACGCATTTTATGTGATAATATGCCTCGAAATGAGAGGCGCAAATTTTCAAACATACTGTCTCTCCTTTCGCATCAGAAGAATCCGCCATAGCACATGGTGTTGTAGTCGGTCTCCTTCGTCTTTGCCCCCTCAACCGCTTTACCGTAAGGAAATGCAATAAAGTCGGTCTTTTTCAGTCCGTCTACTATTTCGGTTGTGTTCAGGTTGGCATCGCCTATGGTCACATATTGCTTTTTCAGAACACCGCTGCCGTTATCCATCATAACATACGCTCTGCCGGCTTCTCTCCTGACAAGTGCCGACGGCAGCACTATGCCTTTCTCTTTGTTTTCATTGGGATGTATTTCTATCATAAACGTTGAATCCATTGATGTCTCTATATTATTGTTCAAAACAACCCTGAACTCGTATTGTGATTCAAAACTGTCTTTTGTCGAAACTTCGCTGAGTGACAAAGGCGTATCTCCGATATAACTGATCGTTCCTTCAACAGGGTCGGAAGGATATGATCTGACTATAACACTCATTCCAACTTCAAGTAAATCTCTGGAGTATTCTCCAACATGAGAGGTCAAAGTCATTCCCTCGGAATTGGTAATAGTCAAGTACGCGTCTGTCTGCGAAAGATGGAATTTGTCCTTTGCTACGAATGTAACTTCACCGCTTATCGGCGATACCTCGCCGCCTGTTTTTGCGAGTCTTTTTGCGTTTTTAACTGCAAGCTCTGCCTGACGCTTCTGAAGGTCAAGTGCTGCTTTTTGCTCCTGACGCGATTTTATCATTTCGCGCAGTTCTTTCAGCGAGTACATATAATTGTCGTTCGCTGTTACAGTGGGCTGCATGTCTCCCTCCGATATGTCAAGATCGCTTGACGCGGGAGTCTGAGGAATTTGCTCCTGCGGAATTTGCTCCTGCGGAATTTGTGCCTGCTGATTTTGCAACTGCTGCGCGTATTCCGGAGGAAGTTCAAATTCTTCGGGAAGTTCAAATCCTTCCGGAACAGAACTCATATCGGGATTGTTCGCACCGCCTGAGGCAGATGAACCGCTCAACACAAAACTTGCAAACTCAGCTGATTTACCCGAAAAGCTTATGTCGCCTGTGGGTGTAATCGTCACGCCGTCACTCAATTTGAAATCCTCGATAGACGACTTATCTATCTTGCTGCTGTCAATAACTCTTGCAAAAAGCGGATTGCCCGCTTCATCACACACGTAAAATGCAGCATATGACGCGTCTTTGCTTTCGGCAAACTTTTCCAGCAGCTCCTTTGTTACAACTCCGTCTTCGGTGGAATAGAAAATATACGGGTCGTCCAGAGTTCCCTTGCCTGCAAGCGGAACCGAATCCTTCGTAAATTTTTTCGGGAGATTCGCAAGCGGGGTATCGCCTGTTTGCTTTTTGTCGGTGTCGGTTTCCGGCGTATGCTCTTCGGGCTGCTCCTCAGGCTGCTCCTCGTACGGCGTTTCTTCCTGAACAACGGGCTTGTTTTCGGATGGCTGCAAACGTTCGATAATCTTTATCTCATTTTGCAGCATTTCCATATTATTTGTAAGCTTCGTAACAAGCAGCTGTGAGTCCGCCGCCTGATCTTCCAGATCGTGAATATCGTATTCGATAAGAACATCGCCTTTCTTGACGGTGTCTCCTTTTTTTACATTAACTTTCTTGATAGTCAAAGTGGAGCTGAGCTTAACGTCTTCAACGCTGCCCGTCTGAAGTGAAGCGTCATAATAAAGATATGAATCGAAATTTGAGAACACAACATCCATGCTGTTGCCTGCGTTCTGAACAGTGCAGACAGACACCTTTGTGCTATTTATCAGCGCATATATACCTAAACCCACGCCGCCTATCGCAAATACTGTGAGGAGCATTTTTGCGATGTTGCCGCCGCTTACAAGCTTCTTCTTTTTGGGCTTTGGTGTGTAATCCTTATTTTTAGTTTTCTTCATAAACGTCACCTCCGTGCTTGCGGCTGCTTACCTGTGCATACTCCTCCTGCGACATGAGCACACCATCGTATATGACCACGATCTTGTCTGCACATTCGGCGACTGATTTTTCGTGAGTGATCATTACAATGGTGGAGCCTTCTTTGTTGAGCGTTCTGAATATCTCCATTACCTGATCACCCGAATGTGAGTCAAGCGCGCCTGTCGGTTCGTCGGCAAGCAGTATCTTCGGCGAATTTACAATAGCTCTCGCAATAGCGACACGCTGTTTCTGACCGCCCGAAAGCTGCGTCGGGAAAAACTTCATTCTGTCTGCAAGCCCCACTCTCTCAAGTGCAGCTGCCGCAAGCTCTTTGCGAACCTTTTTCTTTACCCCCGCGTACAGCAGCGGCAGTTCGACATTTGCAAGCGCAGTTTCACGCGGCATAAGATTAAAGTTCTGAAACACAAACCCTATACCTTTGTTGCGAATGCGAGAGAGCTTGTTGTCGTTTTGAGTCGAAACATCAATCCCATCAAACAAATATGTACCCGATGTAGGGCGGTCGAGAAGACCTATAATATTCATAAGCGTACTTTTTCCGGAACCTGAAGGACCCATTATTGATAAATAATCCTTTTCTTTTACGCCGAGTGATACATCCTTAAGCACCGGCACTTCCATATCGCCTGCGGAGTAGTTTTTGTATATATTGTTAAGTTCCAGTATCATACAAATTCCTCCTTACTCCTCAGCGTAATCCATTAACTTTTGTGTCTTCATACCTTCCTCTATGTAATAATCGGGGTATGCGATATAATCATCTTCAGTCAAACCGCCTGTTACTTCATAGCCGAATCTCTTGTCATCATATTCGCCGAGAGTAATGCTGCGCTTCGTGATAATGCCGTTTTCCTCCACCCAAACGGAAGGTGAAGTGTCTGCGTCCATAACAAATGAATCCGGCAGGAAAAGCGCATTGGGGGCAATTGTTTCCTCAACGTATTCCTCAACAGTGACATGCTGACCCATCAAAAGTCCGCTGGAATTTTCAATTGCAATATAAACGGGGTAACGCGTAGGCTGCTGTATCTGACCGGCAATGATAGTGTCGTTGGCCGATGACTTAATGGGCTTGCTGGTTTCAATGCTTGTAACTTTGCCCTTCCAAGTGAGCGTTTCGTCCATTCTTGAGCGGATAGTAATCTCCTCGTCAACGAAGAAATCCTGAATGTGATTTTCACTGACAGTTGCATTGATTCTGAAATCGCCAAGCGAAACGATTGTGATATAAGAATCGCCTGTGGGGTCTCCAACAGACTTGACCGTACCGTCGGCAGATGATTTTACAACGGCGTTCTTGATGGAGTTTTCGGTTTGAGTAATAGTTTTCTCAAGCGTGCTTAAACTATATTCCGCTTTTTTGAGACTGAGCTTTTCTTCTTCAAGGCGGTTTTCAAGTGCCAAGCGAGTATTGCGCGTCTGAGCCTTTTTGATCTCCTTCTCAAGGTTCTCGATCACGAGCTTGACGCTTTTGACGTTGTTCTGTGCTTCTTCCTTGTCAAGTCTGCTGCGGTCTAACGTATACTGCATATCCTCAATGTCGTACTCAAAAAGAACATCGCCTTTTTTAACAACGTCGCCTGCTTTAACGGCAACGCGCTTGATCTTCTTTTCGGGGTCTGCGTCGATCTTGACTTCACTCTGCGTTTCCACGACTCCGCTGTAGCGATTTGAAACAAAAGGAGATGCGCCGCCCATGTCTCCGACATTTGAAACAAAGACAGTATCGGCAGCAACGCTTCCGACAAACGTGTTGTATGCAAACCAGCCTCCGCCGGCAAGCAGTGCAATAATGATGACTGTGATGAGTACTTTCTTCATCTGATATACCTCCACTTTGTATTATAGTGTGTGATACAATTATACACACAATGGGCTACAAAGTCAATACATTTGTGGAATATTTTTTTCTTTGTAATTATTTAACAAAATTCGGCATACGCCGACAAGCAAATACGCGCACCAACTTTTAGTATTAACGCAACTTCTTAACCCGCGGTCCAAAATTATAGTAAACGACATAAATCTTTTCCTAAACGCTTTTTTAGTGTGGAGTTGTTTTGCTAATTCGGAATGCGTAATGCGTAATGCGGA
>CADCOF010000058.1 GCA_902802975.1 uncultured Ruminococcus sp.
GCCGGTACTGCCGGTGCTGAAGGTTACGTTATCGGAGACTTTCCCGATAGTGACTATTTGCTCAACGGATATATTTACCAACTTTCCGGTTTAACCCAAAATAACAATAAACTGCCTTTTAACTCAGGAAGACAGCAGTTTGACAGTATGCATGAGGCCATATGTGAGATATTGGGGGAGAAGCTCAAACTGATAGCAGATGGTACAATATCCGATACAGTTATTGAAATTTCAGGAAAAGAAATTTCTCGTAGATCGGGGAAAAGTTTTTCAATTCATCAGGTAGATATTGATTTGATTTTAAATATATTGCTTTATGATTATCCATATGAATTATATTGGTTCGACAAGGATGTTGGAATCACAGCCGAAGGTTTAAATAATATCACATTTTCATTTGCAGTGTCATCTGATTACAGTATGACGGGTAACACTAATACATTTGTTACTGATACAAATAAGATATCCGCGGCAGCACGTGCTGTTGAAAATGCTAAGGCTATAGTTGGTTCCGTAGACAAAAACTCTTCTGATTATGAGGCAATGCGTTACTTTAAAGATCAGATATGCAGCTTGGTTTCATATGATACTAATTCAATCACCAATAATAATTATGGCGATCCGTGGCAGCTTATCAACGTTTTTGATGGAGATGCGTCAACAAATGTTGTGTGTGAGGGCTATTCCAAAGCCTTTAAATATCTGTGTGACCTTTATAATTTCCATAGTAATATTAAGTGCAATATGATACAAGGGACTCTATCGTACAACGGAGGCAATGAACCACACATGTGGAATTTTGTATCAATAAACGGAAGTAATTATTTGGTAGATATTACTAATTCTGAAGAGAATGCCGTGGGCTGTGATGGGGAGTTGTTTTTTGCGTATGCGCCCCTGGCCAATCAGCCAATGTATACAAACGGTATGTATGCGGGAGCAGATATTTCTGTGGACGGAAATATTGTTAAATATTCATACGGTGTTTCTACCCTTAATGTGTTTGACAAGAATGAACTTAAAATAAGCGAAAAACCTCTTGTTTTGCATACTGTATTGTGGGAAAACTCAGATGGTTCACTGCTGGAAAAAGATACAAATGTTGCCGACGGCGAGATACCATATTATAACGGAGCTGAACCTACGCCGCCACGCGATGGTACATTTGATGGATGGACGCCTGACAGTACGGTTCCTATCAGTTCAAATGATGACATTGTAAAATACACTGCAAAATATTACGGAGTTACAATAACTCATAATGTAACATTTATGTTCGGAAATAAAGTCTTGAAAAAGATGGAGTTTGCGGATGAAGATACAATCGGCTTGATAGATGTAAAAGATGATAATTATAAATTTAACGGTTGGTATATTGACCCCGGATTTAAGACGCCATATGATGTAAACAGTAAAATCAAATCCGATATTACATTGTATGCCAAAATGACATATCATGCAGTTTGGCAGGACAGCAACGGACAGGTTTTATATGAAAGTGATGTGCCATATGGAAGTACTCCCGAATTTAAGGGTTCACTTCCACAAAAAGAAAGTGACAAAGAATATCAGTATACATTTTCAAAATGGACGCCCTCAACAACAAATGCGAATGTTAATGTAACATATACACCTGTTTTTGAATCAAAAGAAAGATATTATTCCGTTATGTGGAAAAATGCCAACGGCAGTGTGCTTACCGTGACCAAGTGCAAATACGGAGATACGCCCCAATATACCGGAGATACGCCTGGCTTAAAATCCGAAGGTGAGATGAAATATGTGTTCTTGGGATGGACGCCGCAGATTACAAAAATAGAGAGCGATGTTGTTTATACAGCCGAATACAAAGAAGTTATTAAGGTACTGGTTTACGGAGATGTCGATGGCGATGGATATGTTGATTCGGCAGACGCGCTGTCTATACTTCGCAGTTCCGTTGGATTAACTGTTTTTTCGGAAGATGAGTTGATTTGTGCCGATGTTGATGTAAATAATTCGGTTGACAGCGGAGATGCTCTTGCGGTACTCAGATATTCAGTCGGTATTTTTCAAGATGGAACGCTTATCGGAAAAAATGTATAAAGCAGAGCTTTTAACCTAACGGGCAAGAAGTCCCCCGCCTCTATAGGCGGCGGGAGTATGTCACCCGACTCACCGCCCAAATGTATTGTTGTTGGAGGTTATCATGAAAAAAGAAGAACTTATCACAATATCTTTTCCTTACTACACAGGAAAAGACAGAACTGTTCGTGTTTATGTTCCCGAACATGAAGATGATGAAAAACTGCCCGTTATTTATATGACAGATGGACAGAATCTATTTGAGTCGGGACGTCCCGGACAATATGGCTGTTGGTATACACGAGAAGCCGTGCGGGAGGAACGCCAAAAAAGCGGACACGCCGCCGTTATTGTGGGTATACATAACGATGAAGGTCCTCTGCAGCGCACCGGGGAATTGCTGCCGAAGAGTATAGGACCGCTGATCATTCCCGATAACATGCCTGAAGAATTAAGGAATATTGAGGCTGAGGGTGAGTTGTTTGATGATTTCGTACTCGATACCGTTATGCCATATATCAACTCGCATTTTCCCGTAAAAACCGACCGCAGAAATACAGCTTTTTGCGGCAGTTCATCAGGCGGGCTGCAGACATTTTTTACCGCTGTTTCTCATTCCGATGTATTTTGTGCCGCAGGAGTTTTCTCACCTGCTTTTATCCCTTATGATACAAATGATGTTATTGGGTGGACATACAATCAAATGAAGGAGAGTATGCCGTTTCTTTATTTCTTTTGCGGCGGTGCGGATCCATTGGAAAAGGAAATATGCACTGCTGCAGAAACAGTTTACGAAGGTCTTATGGAATTCTATCCTTACGAAAGTCTTAAAAAGGTTATTATGCCTGATAAACCGCATCATGAATGCTCATGGGAGATTGTTTTCAAAGATTTGCTTCACATGTTTCTTGATCCGTCTTGTTTCTGAGAGATAAAATTTATTTAAAAAAAGTATTTACAAATGTGATTTTTTATTATATAATACTAAAAGGAGTAATAATTATTGGTTTACCGGAAATTTCAATTACCGGAGGGGATTATGCGTTCTCAAAATTATTCAAAGAAAAGGCAGGCTATTTATGAGCTGCTGCTTTCAACAGATACTCATCCTTCTGCCGATTGGATATACAACAAGCTAAAGCCGGAATATCCCGATTTAAGTCTTGGCACTGTGTATCGCAATTTGAAGGTACTTGAAGAGAACCAAGTTGTCAAGTCGGTTGCTGTTGTTGGCGGGTGTGAAAGATACGATGCAAGAATGTCGCAGCACTCCCATTTTGTATGCAAAAGATGCGGAAAGGTCGAGGATATTTTTTATTGTGAGGATATGACCGATCTGCTTGAGATCATACATATCAGCAGTGATCATCATATAGACAATTATAATCTGATTTTCTATGGCAATTGCAGTAAATGTTCTTAATGAACAGATGTAATAATGGAATGGCAATGTTCCAATAATAATGGAGGTTATTTTATGGCAAAGTTTGTATGTACTGTATGCGGATACATTTATGAGGGTGACAGCGCACCGGAGGTATGTCCTATTTGCAAGGCTCCGGCTGACAAGTTCAATGAGGTAAAAGCTGAAATGTCGTATGCTACGGTTCATTTAATTGGTGAAGGCGCAAAGGGTAAAGTGGAAGATGACATTTACACCGATTTGGTAAGTAACTTCAATGGTGAGTGCAGTGAAGTTGGAATGTATCTTGCAATGTCAAGAGCAGCTGACAGAGAAGGTTACCCCGAAATAGCAGAAGCATTCAAACGCTACGCTTTTGAGGAAGCCGAGCATGCAGCTAAGTTCGCCGAGCTTCTGGGAGAGGTTGTTTCCGATTCTACAGAGAAAAATCTTCGTATGAGAGCAGACGCTGAGGCAGGCGCATGTGCAGGGAAATTCGAACTTGCAAAGAAAGCAAAGGCGCGCAATTACGACGCTATCCACGATACAGTTCATGAAATGGCCAAGGATGAAGCACGTCACGGTGCAGGCTTTGCCGGTCTTCTGAAGAGATATTTCGGAGAGTAATATGGATTTCTTGAACTTGGTACGCGATCGTTACTCATGCAAAAAATACAGCGATAAGCAGGTTCCGCAGGATATTCTGGAGGAGATACTCGAAGCCGGAAGGCTTGCTCCCACAGCAAAAAATTTGCAGGAACACAAGGTTTACGTGCTGCGTTCGCAGGAGGTTTTAGAAAAATTTGACAGCCTTTGTCCATGCAGATACGGTGCATCCACTGTGCTTATTGTTACGTTTGACAGAAATAGTGTGTATGTATATCCCGGTGAAAAACGCAATTCCGGTGCGGAGGATGCTGCAATAGCTGCCACTCATATTATGCTTGCAGCAGCGTCTAAAGGTGTTGACAGCTGCTGGATAAATCGTCTTGATCCTGAAAAAATGGCACAAACGCTTGGACTTCCCGACAACGAAGAAATATTGATGGCAATGGATATAGGCTATGCCGCAGATGATGCGTCTCCTCTTCCAAACCACAGCAAACGCAGACCGCTCGAAGAGATGGTTGTGTACATGTAATTAATAATACAGATACAAAAAGCCCGAGGCAGATTTACACTGCTTTGGGCTTTTTTGATACAAAATCTAATATTATACGAATTATAGTAAACGACATAAATCTTTTCCTAAACGCTTTTTCAGTTTTGCTCATTTATAGTTTTATATATTTCTTGTAGGGTCATTTCACCAGTAAATGAAGCTGTGATTATAAATTGCAAAACTCATTAAAACGCTGCATAACAAGATCATACATTGCTTTGTAATCGGCTTGTGTTTTACTGCGAAAAAGCTCTGTCATTTCACTGATTGGCTCACAGAGTGGAGTAAGCGACAAATTGCTGTACACGCCCTTGAGCGAATGAGTTATCTCAAATGCCTGATCATAGTCATTGTTTTCTATAGCTTTACCGAGCTTGACGAGCTGTTCATCATTCATCGCGGTTTTGACAAGGTCAAGATAAAAGCTTTCCATATTAAGGCATCTTTTCAATCCTTCGGAAGTATTGGCTCCAAAGTCGTTTAATTTATCTATTGTAAGCAAGACAATTCCTCCTCAAATAATTTTTCAAATGCGTCCGAAGGCAAAGGACGCGAAAAATAATATCCCTGTATAACATCGCAGCCGGCGTCTTTAAGCAGATGATACTGCTCCTCCTTTTCAACGCCTTCCGCAACAGTTGAGACGCCGAGATATTTTGCAATATCTAAAATAAGCTTTACCATTTGCAAATCTTTTTCATTCTCGCAAATATGGCGCATAAAACTCATATCGAGTTTCAAAACGTCTATCGGAAGTGAAGAAAGCATGTTAAGAGATGAATATCCCGTGCCGAAATCGTCCATTTCCACCTTGAAACCATCGTTTCTGAGACGCGTGACGGTGTCTATTATCTGCGTTGAGTTGTTGGTATATTCAGATTCGGTAATTTCCAAAAGCATATCGGATGTTTCGAGATCGTGGCGTTTTATGGTTTCCAAAAGTGTTTCTTCAAGTTTGGGGTCATAAATATCGACTCTTGATACATTTACCGAAATGGGAACAGACAAGCCGTATTTATCTTTCATACGTCTGATCTGTGCCGCAGTTTCGTTCCATACATAACGATCAAGCTTATGTATTAATCCATTTTCTTCAAAAACAGGAATAAAGGCTCCGGGGCTGATGAAACCAAGTTCAGGGTGTATCCAACGTATTAACGCCTCGGCACTCGTGGGGCGTGGCTTATCCCCTCTGATATTATATTTTGGCTGAAAGTACACACAAAACTGTTTAGATTTGATTGCGTCGTTCATCTCTCTGAGAAGGCGTTCGTTATACAGTTCCTTCTCTCTGAGCGAGGTATCATAGAACACATAAGCGCACATCTGTGATCCGCGGTGTTTTCCGCAAGCCAACGATGCATGGTCAAATTGCTGCTCAATGCCAACGCTGCTGTCGGTTTTTTCACAAATGCCTATGCGGACGTTTATCGGTATCTTTCCCGCAGAAGAATTCAGTGCAGAGACAAGATCGTCATATGACTCTCTGTGGGGAACAAACAGATAGAACACATCGCCTGTGTTGCGGCATGCAAGTCCATTTTCACCGGATGTAAATTCGGCAATAACGTCTGCCACTTTTTGCAGTACATGGTTCCCTTTGTCGCGTCCGTACAGCTCATTAACAATATGAAATTTATTGATATTTACCACAAGTGCGTCCATATGAGAATTAGGGTAAAAGCTGTTATAACGCTCACAGTATTCCATAAAAAACTCTTTGTTGTAAAGTCCGGTCAACGAATCGCGCTCTGTACGGTTCAGCATGCGGTAGCTTTCGGCAAGTTCTATTGAACGGCGAACCCTGGCCATAATGACCTCCGGCATGTCGTAAGGCTTCGAAATAAAATCCGCAGCACCAAGACTCAGACTTTTTACTTCAGCGGATTTTTCACTTGTGAGAACTATCGTTGGTATGCGGCATAATTCAGGAGAGTTTTTGAGTTCCTCCAAGACCTCGTACCCATCTTTTTCGGGCATCATTAAGTCAAGCATCACCAAAGACAGTGTTTTTGCATTTTTTTTGATCTGCTCCATCGCCTGCACACCGTTTTCGGCATACAATACGTCATAATCACGACCAACTATGTTACCAAGCAGAAGCCTATTGATAAGCTCATCATCAACCACCAAAACTTTTCGGTGAATGTTTTGTTTTGTTCCAAAATGATCGTACATCTCAGATCCTCCTATTAACTCCTCAAGTACTACCGTAACTCAATTATACACCCAATCTAACATATTATCAACTATGACGGCGGCACGGATCACGGCTTTTGAATGAGTTAAAAACTATTAATAAAAAGTTTTTTGCGCAGCTTTTTTTCAAAAAAGCTGCTGTAAGTTACAGTAAACATCATTGAAAAATCCTAAATGGAGAGTGTGCCAAAAGTCAATAATAAAAAATCCAAGTTATGATATAATGCGGATTTTTACTGTTTGATAACAGTAAAAAATAGGTTTTGGAATAGTCTGAATGGATAATAGTGGTTAATACAATATTCACGCACTAAAAAACTCCCATCGAAAACCGACGGGAGTTGTGATATTTTAAGTGCTCAAGTATCAGTAATCTTAGATTGTTGCATTTTATCATTCTGTCCAAATTGATTTTATGATATAAGCTTCGGTACATACAGAGGCGATAAATAACGATGAAGTAATCCCGGTCATAACAAGATTTTTTGCAACTACGCCCGGTGCCCAGTACGATAATCTGTTTGATCCAAAAAGATATTCCTTAAACCCGTTAAAGAAAAGACCGGCGCAGGAATCATAAAAGATTACCCATAGAATTATTGTAATTGCAATAAAGGCAGCATTTTCAAGTGAATTCATGCTTCTTCCTACCAATTTTATTACAGCGAATACAGTCCAGACGATCACTGCAAGCAGTTCACAAACGAGCATTCCTTCTTGGAAAGGTGGTACTTCGCTTCCCGGCATCGGGGCAATCAAAAGCGTCAAAAATAACAACAAGAAATCCCATAGACCTATAGACGCCCACTTTTTTTGCTCTACAAACTTCGGCATAAACGAGCCTTTTGCAACAAACGGTGCAAAAATGATTGATAATCCAAATAAAGTCGGTATACCTGCCTGAGCAAACGAAACGCCCTCCCACAAACAGCCAAAAA
This sequence comes from uncultured Ruminococcus sp., assembly GCA_902802975.1. Classification (GTDB taxonomy): domain Bacteria; phylum Bacillota; class Clostridia; order Oscillospirales; family Acutalibacteraceae; genus RUG592. The sequence continues at coordinate 7,766 of CADCOF010000058.1, forward strand.
ACAGTGTAAGTAATGTTGAAGCCGTAAATGATAAAAGTGTTCTTGCTAAGCGATCTTTTTTTGACATAAGCGGAACTGCCGTAACAGACGCCGCAACAAGGAGAGAACTTGCAATTATCGGCAAAGCACCGTAATCTGCGGAAATGTTTCCGGTCACCATCACCATGCAAATAAGAACCAGCGGCGCAAACAACAGCAGCGAACATACAACGCCGATCTTCCACGCAATGCTGCGTTCTTTCGATGCATAACGAGAAAGAATATCTGCGCGGTCTTCTTTCATCAGCTTTTCAATATAGGTGTCTCGAATTTCTTTTTCAACGCCACGGCAGTTCTCACACTCACTAAGGTGCTGTGCAACTAACTCTTGGCTTGAATGGCTTACTACTCCGTCAACATACAACGGAAGAAGGTCTTTTACTACATCACATTGATTAATCATTGCTATCCCCCATTTTTTCTCTGAGCTTAAGCAGCGCACGATGATACGTCACTCTTGCCCAATTTTCTGTTTTTCCAAATACTCTTCCAACGTCCTTAAAAGACAATTCACCAAATATGCGCAGCGAAAAAACCTCTTTATACGGCTCTTCAAGATTATGCAGTGCAATATGTATACGAATCGTAACATCGTGATCTTCGAGATTTTCGATAATATCTCTGTCATCGGAAATGTTTTCATCCGCTTGTACTTTTGACGCATTTTTCTTGAGTTCATCGTATGCCATATTTTTGGCAATAGCGCAAAGCCATGTGAATTCACTTGAACCGCCGCGAAAATCTTTTTTTGCCTTTAGTGCTTTGAAGAAGGTATTCTGCGTCAGCTCTTCGGCTAATGAATGATCTTTTACGATCGTCATTACATATGAATAGACCTTCATATAATACGTATTATACAATTTTTCGAAATCCGTGTCGGTTCACCTCTTTTATTTGGAACTTACATTTGTTAGACTGAGAAAACAGCAAAACGTTACAAACTTTTTTAAATTTTTCAAAAAATTCTACCTGAGCGGTTGGAATTTAAGTACAATACTATAAATGAGCAAAAAAGTAAAAATGCACAAAACTGAAGTTTGATAGAGCATAGCATAAAGTTTTCGCCAAGCCTTTTTCAA
>CADCOF010000059.1 GCA_902802975.1 uncultured Ruminococcus sp.
ATTGCTAATTGCACATTAACATAAAGCAGGATAGATCATGTTTTTTGGAGGTCGATTAATGCCTGATACATCTTTTATGCAGCGAGCGATTGAATTAGCTGCTTTGGGAAAAGGTTTTACTGCGCCGAATCCTCTTGTCGGTGCGGTAATTGTCAAAAATAATATAATTATAGGCGAGGGTTATCATAAAAAAATAGGCGGTCTTCATGCGGAGAGGGAAGCCCTTGCCTCATTAACGCAGTCATGCGAAGACGCTGATATGTACGTTACGCTTGAACCGTGCTGCCATTTCGGAAAACAGCCCCCCTGTACGCAGGCTATTATTGACAGCAAGATCAAGCGCGTTATTATCGGTTCAAGAGACCCCAACCCGCTTGTTGCCGGCAAAGGCGTTCGTATTTTGCGCGATGCCGGAATAGAAGTGATCGAGGATTTTATGCGCGCGCAGTGTGATGAGCTGAATCCTGCATTTTTTCACTATATCACAACCGGAATGCCGTATGTCGCGCTGAAATTTGCCGAAACAGCCGACGGAAAAATAGCAGCCTATACGGGCAAATCAAAATGGATAACAAACGACGAGTCGCGCCGCCACGTTCATTCACTGCGCGGCGAATATTCTGCGATTCTGGCGGGCATCGGTACCGTGCTTGCGGACGATCCAATGCTTAATTGCCGTGTTGAAAATGCGCATCAGCCGCTGCGTATAATTGTTGATTCCAAGCTGAGAATTCCGCTGGACAGCAATATTTGCAAAACTGCGGATAAATACAAAACGTTGGTCGCATATGCAGACGCAGACGAGCAAAAAATTCGATCACTGAATAATATGGGAGTAGAGACGGTGAAGTTTGACCGCAAAGACGGCAAAGTTGATCTTACTGCTCTGATGAAATACCTCGGAAGTGTTAATATATCGAGCGTGCTCATCGAAGGCGGTGGGGAGATAAATGAAGCTGCGCTGAAAAGCGGCATTGTCAGCCATATTTACGCGTATATCGCGCCAAAGCTGCTTGGCGGAAAAGACGCGAAAACGCCCGTTGAGGGGGCAGGGTTTGCGTCGCCTAACGAGTGTGTGCAAATGTCGCTTGTGCGAACAAAAGTATTTGGCGATGATGTCCTTTTGGAATATGATGTGAGGAGTGACGCTGATGTTCACAGGGATAATTGAGGAGCTGGGAACAGTAAAGAGCGTGATGTCGGGCGGCTGTTCGGGCGAGATAAAGATAAACGCCGCGGTTGTGACGGAAGGAACAAAAATCGGAGACTCAATTGCGGTGAACGGAGTATGCCTGACGGTCACAGCGATAAGTACATATGGTTTTTCAGCGGACGTAATGCCTGAGACGCTTCACCGCACGTCTTTGGGAAAACTCAGACCGGGTGACAGCGTTAATCTTGAGCGTGCAATGCCGGCGGGCGGGCGTTTCGGTGGTCACATAGTTACGGGTCACATTGACGGAACAGGTATGATCAGAAAAATCACAAGAGATGAGATCGCTTACCGCCTGAACATAAGCGCACCGAAAACAATACTTGCACTTATCATGGAAAAAGGGTCTGTTTGTATTGACGGCGTGAGTCTGACAGTTACCGACGTTGACGAAAGCTCATTCGGAGTATCTATCATTCCGCATACGGGAGCAAAAACAACACTCCTTAAAAAATCTGTGGGAGATACAGTAAATATCGAGAATGATGTTGTCGGCAAATATGTTCAGCGGCTGTTAAGCAATGATTTCAATAAGCCGGAAGATTCAAAAATAACTTTTGATTTTCTTTCGGAGCATGGTTTTATGTAATGATCTGTATATTCTAGGGGGAGCATAGATGGATTTTAAATATAATACGATCACCGAAGCACTGGACGCACTTCGGCAAGGGAAATTGATACTCTGTACCGATGACCCCGACAGAGAAAACGAAGGCGATCTGATTTGTGCGGCTCAGTTTGCAACAACCGAAAATGTCAATTTTATGGCGAAATACGGCAGAGGTCTGATTTGTACTCCAATGTCCGAAACAATAGCCAAAAGATTGAATTTGCCGCAAATGGTAACCGAAAATACCGACAATCACTCAACGGCGTTTACTGTGTCGATAGATCACGTTGACACAACGACAGGAATTTCTGCGGAAGAGAGGGGATATACTTGCCGCGCCTGCGCCGATGAAAATACTCAGCCAAGTGATCTGCGCCGCCCGGGTCATGTTTTTCCGCTGACAGCCCGCAGAGGCGGTGTGTTGGTTCGCAGCGGTCATACCGAGGCAACTGTTGATCTGTGCCGCTTGGCGGGGCTTTCGGAGTGCGGTTTGTGCTGCGAGGTCATGCGTGATGACGGCACAATGATGAGAACACCCGAACTTCAGCAAATGGCTGTTGAACATGGATTGTGCTTTATCACTATAAAGGAGCTGCAGGACTATATTCGCCGCACCGAAAATCATATGTTTCAGAAGGCGTGCGCCAAGCTGCCAACGGCATACGGCGAATTTCAGATATACGGCTTTGTCAACGACATAACGGGCGAGCATCATGTTGCGCTTGTATGCGGCGAAATAGGAAACGGCGAGGATATTTTGTGCAGAGTGCATTCCGAATGTTTGACGGGAGACGTTTTCGGTTCGGCGAGATGCGACTGCGGAGACCAGCTTCATACTGCTATGAAAATGGTTCAGGCAGAAGGGCGCGGAATTATTTTGTATATGCGCCAAGAGGGCAGAGGCATCGGGCTGATCAACAAACTTCGCGCTTATGAACTTCAGGAAAACGGACGCGATACCGTAGACGCAAATCTGGAACTTGGTTTTGCAGCCGATCTGAGAGAATATTGGAGCGGCGCGCAGATACTCAAAAACCTCGGAGTGAAATCACTCCGCCTGCTGACAAATAACCCGGGCAAAATTTACGGGCTGGAAGGTTTCGGTTTTATCATAAAAGAAAGAGTTCCCATAGAGATAGAGCCGGGAAAATTTGATTACAAATATCTTAAAACAAAAAAAGACAGAATGGGGCATATATTTAATTCTGTAAATTTTAGTAATGATTAATATTCGGAGGAATCGAGATGTATAACATAAATACGGCAGAGGGAAAAGTAGTTGCACCCGATGGAATGAAAGTCGGCGTCATTGCGTCAAGATTTAACAGCTTTATTGTTGAAAAGCTGCTTGACGGAGCTATTGACGGACTTGTTCGCCACGGAGTGGACGAGAATAATATTACTGCGGCGTGGGTTCCGGGTGCTTTTGAAATACCGCTCATTGCAAAAAAAATGGCGGAGAGCGGCAAATACGACGCGGTCATTTGTGTTGGCGCAGTTATCAGGGGGTCTACTTCACATTACGAGCTTGTTGTGAACGAAACAGCTAAGGGTATTGCGCAGGCGGGAATGCAGAGCGGAATTCCCGTTTTGTTCGGAGTTATAACAACGGAAAACATCGAGCAGGCTATTGAGCGCGCAGGCAGCAAAGCCGGAAATAAGGGCTATGACTGCGCCTTGGCTGCAATAGAAATGGTAAACCTGATTAAGCAGCTGTAAAATGACTATTATTTTTGACTATGACGGAACACTCCATGATACCACGTATCTTTATGCGTCGGCAGTTCAAAAAGTTTATGACCGGTTGGCACAGGAAGGATACGCCGCGCCGAAAAAGTGGACGGCGGCGGAGCTGACTAAGTTTTTAGGCGTGACTCCTGCGCAAATGTGGGACGAGTTTATGCCAAATCTGCCAAAGGAAATCAAAGAGCGTTCATCTCATCTTGTCGGTGAATTGATGTCGGATAATATTTGGTCTGATGCGAAATTGTACGACGGAGCCGAAGAATTATTGTGCAGACTAAAAGAATCGGGCTGCCGGCTAGTCATGTTGTCCAACTGCTATACCGATTATATGGACGCGCACCGAAGAAGATTTCGTCTTGATCGTTTCTTTTCGGATTATTTTACTGCAGAGGATTATGGATTTATTCCCAAGTATAAGATTGTGCCCGCAATTTTGACGAAGTACCCCGACCGCAGCTATATGCTTGCAGGCGACAGGGCGAGCGATATGGAGGCTGCAGAAAAAAACGGCATTCCGTTTGTCGCGTGCATGTATGGTTTTGCGGAAAAGGGGGAGCTGTGCAGATACGCCGCTGTGCTTGACCTGAAAAGCAGCGGCGCATTTGAGAATATTATGAACGCGGCAGCAGAGGTGAATCATGGATAAAATAGTAGTTGGCATATTAGCACACGTTGACTCGGGAAAAACAACGCTTTCGGAGGCACTTCTCTACACCGCGGGTACAATTGCAAAAGTCGGGCGCGTAGATCACGGCAGTTCATATCTCGACACATTTTCGCTTGAACGTGAAAGAGGTATCACTATTTTTTCTAAACAGGCTGTTATTAAGTACCATGACAAATTGTTTACTCTTCTTGATACCCCGGGTCATGTCGATTTTTCCGCGGAAGCGGAGAGAACGTTGAGTGTGCTGGATTATGCGATATTGGTTATAAGCGGAACGCAGCCTATCCAAAGTCATACGGTTACTCTGTGGCGGCTTTTGAAGAAATATAACGTTCCCTGCTTTGTATTTGTGAATAAGACCGATCTGTACGGCGTTGACAAGACTGATGTACTTAACCGTCTGAAAGAAAAACTAAGCGAAAATATTGTTGATTTCACGTACAGAAATACAGATGATTTTTTAGATAATCTGGCTGTCTGCAGCGAGGAACTTCTTGAAAGTTTCACGGACAACGGCACTGTCACTGTTGAAGAAACTGCGGCGGCTATAAAGCAGCGTTTTGTATTTCCTTGTCTGTTCGGTTCTGCACTGAAGCTTGACGGCGTGGATAATCTGCTCGATCTGATTTATACATATACGGTTTTTTGTAAAAAAAGCGGAGATTTCGGAGCCAGAATATTCAAGATAGCCGATGACGGCAAGGGTAAGCGGCTTACTTATATGAAAATCACGAGCGGCACTTTAAGTGTGAAGGACATTCCAAAAAGTCCCAAAAATGAAAAAGCAGAAAAAGTGGATAATATCAGAATCTATTCCGGCGAAAAATTTACTCAGGCGCAGTCGGTTACACAAGGTACGGTGTGCGCCGTGACGGGGCTTTCGTTCACTCGTCCGGGCGACGGTCTTGGCATAGAAGCAGATCACACAACGCCTGTGCTTTCGCCTGTGATGAGCTATTCCGTTTTGCCTAAGGATATGTCAAAAATTCACGCTCTCCTTGACTGCCTGAGGATTCTCGAAGATGAAGACCCCCAGCTGCAAATATCGTGGAGCGAGGTATCGCGCACTATTTCCGTTCGATTGATGGGGAATATACAGCTTGAGGTACTCAAAAGCGTTATCGGTAGTCGTTTCGGTATTGACGTTGAATTTGCCGCCGGCAGTATTATTTATAAGGAAACAATAGCCGATACAGTTGAGGGAGTAGGGCATTTTGAACCGCTGCGCCATTATGCCGAGGTGCATTTGCTGATGAAGCCCGCGCCACCCGGCAGCGGCGTTTTGATATCCACTCAGTGCAAGGAAGACAAGCTTGACAGAAACTGGCAGAGGCTTATAATCACTCATTTGTATGAACATACGCATCTGGGCGTGCTTACCGGTTCGCCGATCACGGATATAGAGATTATTCTTGCAGCGGGAAAAGCCCATCCGAAGCATACCGAAGGCGGTGATTTTCGTCAGGCTACTTATCGCGCGATACGTCAGGGCTTGATGAATGCGAGAAGCGTCCTTCTGGAGCCGTACTATGATTTTATTCTTGAAGTGCCCACCGAAAATGTCGGACGAGCCATGACCGATATACAGCGCATGTGCGGGAATTTTGAATCTCCCGAAAACCGCGGCGAATTTACCGAGATTTCCGGCAGCGCGCCGGCATCGACTATATCTTCATATTCCGCGGAAGTCACGGCTTACACACACGGCAAAGGGCGGTTGACATGCACATTTAAGGGGTATGAGCCGTGCCACAATGCCGATGAGGTAATCGAAAAATTTGCTTATGATCCCGAAACAGACGTAAACGAGCCTTGTGATTCTGTGTTTTGTTCTCACGGCGCAGGTCATATTGTGAAGTGGAACGAAGTGCCTGATCATATGCACTTGCCAAGTGTTTTAGAAAAGAATAACGATGAAGATTCTTCTCCCGCAGACGCTGAACAGCTGTTTTCAAGATGCAGAACTCAAAGCGACATTTTCGCGCTTGATAAAGAGTTGATGTCAATTTTTGAGCGTACTTACGGCAAAGTTCGCAGCCGTTCGGATAACAGTCAAAGCCGCCGTACAAGTTACGATAAAGATCAGGGCAGCTACAAGCGCAAGGGCACGAAAAATTATGACGGTGACGAATATGTGCTGGTTGACGGATACAACGTTATTTTTGCGTGGGACGATCTCAACCGTGCAGCAAAAACGAATATCGACGCGGCGAGAAATACACTGGTGAATATACTGTGCAATTATCAGGGATACAAAAAATGTAATCTGATCTTGATTTTTGACGCATACAAGGTAAAAAACGGAGTCGGAAGTGTAGAAAAAATAGGCGGGATAAGCGTAGTGTATACGAAGGAAGCGGAAACCGCCGATATGTACATTGAAAAGGTGACGCATACGCTTGCGAAGAATAACCGCGTTCGTGTAGTTACGTCTGACGGACTGGAGCAGCTGATAATTCTGGGAAGCGGTGCATTGAGAGTGTCCGCAAGGAGTTTCAGGGAAGAGATAGAGCAGGCGGAACATGAAATAAGGCAATATCTCAGTAAATATTCGTCCGGTGTGTAATAAACAATGTTTTTTCGGAATTATTATAAATCATCTTGAATTTGCTCGCTTATTGTGGTAGAATTATACAAAAGAGAAAGTACGGCAAGCGGTGTACTTTCAATATCAATAAATATTAATATATGTTAGGAGAGATAACTATGTACAGTAAAGCAAAGCTTACGGCTGCGCTGTTTTCGTCGGCACTTATAATGTTCTCTATGCTGCCGTTTTCAGCCGGTGCGGAAACTATCGAGACCGAGGAGTACAAGCTTGAAACAGACGGCACCGAGACTACCATTGTCAGATATATGGGTGACGCTGAAGAACTTGAGATTCCTTCTGAGATAGAAGGGCATAAGATTACGGCTCTTGGAGAAAAGTCTTTCAATATGAATGGTGACCTTGTGAGCGTTGTAGTTCCCGAAGGTGTAACTAAGATCGGCGAACGTGCATTTGCAATAGATTCAGGCATCGAGAGTATTACACTTCCTTCTACGCTCACAGAGATTGGTGTGGCTGCGTTTGAACAGTGCAGTTCACTTAAATCTGTTACATATGCAGGCGATGAGACATCATGGGGTGCAATAACGATTGGCGAAACCAACGATCTGTTGACTGCTATTGCCCCGGATTACGTTGACGCGCCTTCAGGTGATGACAGTGCGTCTTCAAGCGAAGAAACAGCAAGTGAAGAAACAGCAAGCGAAGA
>CADCOF010000060.1 GCA_902802975.1 uncultured Ruminococcus sp.
CATAGTAAAGGCACTTGAGGCGGCCTGCGATGACCATTTCGGCAGAATAGTATCGTGAATCGAAGATCAACAGACTGATCTTTTTATAGCGGACGAGATAATTCTTGACTTGATACAAATTTTGGGAAGTGGAAAGTTGAAAGTGGAATTATTATTCCCGAAAGCTGACTGCTGTATCAATTCCACTTTCCACTTTTGATGTCATTGATCAATAAATTTCAGTTTGAGATATCGCTGTAATATGTTAATAATGATTATTGTTTTGTGATATAACACAAATTTTTATGCTTAATAGTAGTCAAAATGACGAATATAAAAAGGCAGCGTAAATAACATGTTTGTTAACAAGATGTTAATCAGACTCAATATTAGTTGAATTTTCACTGTGAATAATTCATAATTATAGTGATATAAATTTATGAAAAACTCACAACAACCAATTTTGGCATATAAAATCAGTCCAAATTTTTGGAAACATATGTCTGAAATTCAGCAGATATAAAAAATCGCGCAAAGCGTTTTGCTTGACATTTATTGTTAATTGTGGTATCATACATGTAGTTTCAAGAAAGCGGGTTTCCGCAAACGTACTGTCAATATCACATTACTCAGCAGATTGAGCGTAGGTCGAGAGGCTTACGCTTTTTGCTTTTACGCAGGAGATGACCAAATGACTATATTTTACACAGACCTTGATAACACGATTATTTATTCCTATAAGCATGATATAGGGAATGACAAAATATGCGCCGAGATATATCAAGGGCGCGAAATTTCTTTTGTTACCGCAAAAACTGCAGATTTATTGAAAAAGATAAACGAAAAAATTCTGATCGTGCCGACGACAACGCGCACTATTGAGCAGTATAAAAGAATCGATCTTGGAATCGGAACGCCTGAATATGCCCTTGTGTGCAACGGCGGCGTACTTCTGACAGATGGGGAAGAAGATGACCCATGGTACCGCGAGTCGCGTGAAATTATCGCAGAATGCGACGACGAGCTTTTACATGCGCAGGAGCTTTTGGAAAAAGACGAACATAGAACGCTTGACGTAAGATTTATCAAAGAGCTGTTTATTTTTACGAAAAGCGACGCGCCGCAGCGAACAATCGAGCAAATGAAAGATAAGCTCGACACGGACAAACTGGACATTTTTATGAACGGTGTAAAGGTGTACGCCGTGCCAAAAAAATTGAACAAGGGGCTGGCGGTAAAACGTCTGGCGAAAAAGCTTGGTGCAAAAAAGATAATAGCGGCAGGCGACAGTGAATTTGACGTCACACTTCTGAATGCGGCGGATATTGCGCTCGCGCCGAGGGATTTTCCGCTTATAGATGAACTTAGCGGAAATCCTGAAATTATGAGCGATGACGGATTGTTTTCCGAATACGTTTTGGAAAAGGTACTTAGCGAAACAAAAACAGAGAGGAAATGAGATAATGCAGCTGCTGAAAGGGAAAACCGTAGTGCTTGGCGTAACGGGCAGCATTGCGGCGTATAAAACCGCCAATTTGGCGAGAATGTGCAAAAAAGAGGGCGCGGACGTTCATGTGCTGATGACAAAAAACGCCGTAAATTTTATTAATCCCATCACATTTGAGTCACTGATAGGGAACAAGTGCCTTGTGGACACTTTTGACAGAAATTTTGAGTACAGTGTGGAGCATGTGGCACTTGCAAAAAAAGCCGATGTGGTTATGATCGCGCCGGCAAGCGCAAATGTCATAGGGAAAATTGCCTGCGGCATTGCAGATGATATGCTCACAACAACAGTGATGGCATGTACCTGCAGAAAGATCATTTCACCTGCAATGAATCACAATATGTATCACAACACGATTGTACAGGATAATATAAAAAAACTTCAAAAGCTTGACACGGAATATACCATTGTAGAACCGGACAGAGGCATGCTTGCAAACGGCGATATAGGCGACGGCAGAATGCCCGATGAGAGTGTATTGTTCGAGTATATTTTGCGGGAGTGCGCGTTTGAGAAGACGCTTGCCGGAAAAAACGTACTTGTGACGGCAGGTGCAACGAGGGAGCCGTTTGACCCGGTACGATTTGTGTCTAATTATTCCACGGGAAAAATGGGCACGGCGGCAGCGCGGGCGGCAATGCTAAAAGGTGCGAATGTAACGCTGGTAGCGGCGCACATGGAGGTAGAACCGCCGCAGTTTGTTAATGTAGTGCGTGTGCAGACGGCCGAAGAGATGTACAACGCGCTTATGTCGGAATTTGGCGCATGCGACATACTGATAATGGCGGCAGCGGTAGCGGATTATCGTCCGAGGCAGGCTGCTGCAGAAAAGATCAAAAAATCGGGAGATAATTTGACAGTAGAATTTGAGCGCACAAAAGACATACTGGAGGAACTGGGTCGCCGCAAGGAAAATCAATACATATGCGGATTTTCGATGGAAACGGAAAACACAATTGAAAACTCGAAAAAGAAGCTTGAAAAAAAGCATCTGGATATGATTGCTGCGAATAATTTGAGAACAGAAGGCGCAGGCTTTGGTGTAGACACAAATGTACTGACTTTAATCACAAAAGACGGAATAACGGAACTCCCAATAATGAGCAAACTGGAAGCAGCCTCACGGCTTTTGAATGAGTTAAAAAACTATAAATGGAGAGTGTGCCAAAACGAAAATTACCGCAGTATAACCCCTCCGTCACGTCTGCTTTCGCAGCCATGCCACCTCCCCTACAGGG
>CADCOF010000061.1 GCA_902802975.1 uncultured Ruminococcus sp.
ACTTTTATATCGCATCTACATTTTAAACAAGTGCCGTCAGCACCGATTCTACATATTAAGTATATCACAGTATGCCACCATAATCAACAAACATTTCTTTAAAAATCCATTCTGTGACAAAGCGACGAGCAGGGATTATCCTTACTCGCCGCTTAGCTTATTCTATTTCACAAACTGTAGATTGACGTGCTTTAGACGTACTTTTCACACCGATCAAAAGTGCTGCCGCATAAAGTACAGCCGCCGCTATGGCGTAGATTTTCAGCAGCCTGTTTTCCGTTCCGTAGATCGCGACAATACCCGTGGCGGCACACCCGACAGACGCCGTTACGCTTGCGCTACGAAGGAGTGTTTTTGCGGTGCTGCTTATATTGATCTTCTTTTCATTCATCAGCATAAGGAATGACGTTTCCAGAAGCATGGGCACGAACGCGTATATCATAAACTCCGAGTACACACCAAAGCTGAAATGCTCATATACCGCCCCGAAGATCATTATTACGAATGTCAGGAGCATTCCCGACGCTATACCCTTTTTGTTAATATCCGATGTAAACAATATCACTCACGCTCCTCTCCTTTATAGATTTCCCGCTTGTTGTCGGATTGTTGACCACTTCTCCGTTAAAGTACATCGTCGATGAACCGCCGCCGTCGAGATTGTACGCGCACGACACTCCGAGGTTTTGCATAAACCGTGCAAGCTGTGACAGTGATAAGCCCTCGCTCTCGCTCGTTCGCCCGTCGGACACCACAAAAACATAATGCAGATCGTCTATTATGCCGATCGCCGTGCGGGGGTTGCTTGCCATCGCTTTTCCTACCTCCTGCCCCTTTTCAACGGTTACTCCTCCGTTTTGAACGAGCGCGGGTCCGAACGAAAACGCGTTTACAACGCCCTCGGATATAAGCTGCTGCGACGTTTTCTCTGAGCAGTTCGTTATCTCGAAATGTCCGTCGGAATAAATGCACAGAACATCGGTATCGCTCGACCCGTAATCACGGTAGAGTACTCCGTTTCTTATAACGTAGCCGCTCTCCTTCGCGCCGTAATAGTCGCCGTTTATCGCGATAACCGCATTGTTCTCCTCAGCCATTTCGGACGTTTTCTGCGTCACGTTTTTACCGTAGGTATTCTGCGCCAAAGCCGTTTTCAGATAATCGGCGGAGCTTAGCTTGATATCGGCAACGTATATCTTTGTGTTGTTCTCGTAATACTCGGTCAACGTAACGGTGATATTGCCGTCGGAATAGCTGTTTTCCGTAATTTCGGTTGATTGCGTTACTTCTTCCACCGAGCTTGTAGTACCCGTGTCCGAGTTTTCCTCTGAACTCTGAGTATATTTCGAAGTATAATCCTGCGCTTCACTTGAAACAGCGCTTTCCTTCGGCGAAGTGATGACGGTCTCATCATTCACCGTTTCCGTCTGAGAATAGTCCGATATCGTCTGTGTTGATTCGACCGATGAATACTTTGTCGGCAGCACAAAGGTGTCGAGCAGGACATACGCCGTAAACGCCGCAAGCACAGCTCCGTAGGCTAATCCGAATTTTTTACCCGTCATTAGTCATCTCCCCTTTCTTTGGAAAAACAAACAGCTTCTGCGCCGTATAGCTTACGGCAAACATCATGATCTCTGTTACTATCTTCGCGCCGTACGCATTTATTCCCCAATACGAAACGAGCAGCTTTAAGAGCGTTGTATTGCACAAAAGGACGAACACCGCGAGCATTGCATACTTAAACGCCGAACCGACTACTGACGCCCGGCTTCCGAAAACGAGCTTCTTATTTAGCGTATAATTCGCCGTTGCGCTGAATAGTCTCGCCGTAACATTCGAGACGGAGACCGAGCCTGTGATGCCGAACAGCGCACAGTAAAGTCCGTAATCGAGAAAGAATGATGCAAGCGACGAAGCCGAAAAGCAGAGTATTTCCTTGTATATCCTGAACGAATCGGTGATCGTATTGAAATGCGACGACTTGTTGTTTTCAATGTAGATAGTCTCGATAGGCACCTCGATCATCTCAACGCCGCTCTTGGTGCAGTGCATAAGCACATTCATTTCATACTCGTAGCGTTCACCGGATATATTTATCATAGTACCGATGAGTCTGTTGGAGAATGCCCGAAGTCCCGTCTGAGTATCGGAAACACTGCTGCCTGTGGAAATCTTGAATACCGTCCGTGTTATAATGTTTCCTATACGGCTTCTTGGCGGCACCTTTCCTTTGAAGGAGCGAGTTCCGAGAACGAGACTGTCGGGGCTTTGGGCGGCTCTTTTGGTAGCGGAAAGCGCATCAGATACGGAATGCTGACCGTCCGCGTCGAGCGTGACGACCGTATACGGTGGGATAAAAACATTTTCAATACAGCGCAGTCCCGTCTTTAGTGCCCTTCCCTTTCCTCTGTTTTCATCGTGACGAAGAATCAGCGCATACTCCGCCGCGTTTCTGAATACATCATCATATTCTTCGCCGCTGCCGTCGTTGACGATAACGACCCTGAAGCCCAGTTCAAACAGGCTGCGGCTAAGCTCGATGAGCTTCTCCTCCGGCTTGTAGGCAGGGATAAGTGCGATCATTCTGTTATCTCCGGTGTAAGTCTTCATAATGATTCTCCTTTCACATTTTGTTTTCCTTACTATAATTATACCGACCGCACCTTAACGATACCTTAATGTATACTTAAAGTTTACTTTAAATTTCGTTTTCAAAATGAATTGAAAAAAGATCGTCCCGAAACCACAATTTCACAGGACGATCTTTTGTTTTGTTATACCTTGTTTTTCAATTGATGGATTCGGCAGTCTTCTGCTCTTTTTCGGAATGATATTCAAATATAGCTTGTGCTTACCCTTCGATCAGGTCTTTTTTTGCTCTGCTCCTGACTGAAACGATGCAGACAGAGATCACTGCGCCGAGCAGAAGCACCGTGTAGATCACATCGGAAAGGGGCAGCCCTGTTAATGTGCTTTGGAAATTCTCCGGATAGAAGGGAACGTCCAGGGTGACTGTATTGGTGAGCACAAAATATTCGATAAAAACCTTGATCAAAAGGTCGATGTAGTTTTTGCTGTTCATCGATACCCACGCCGTGACGAGCGATACTGTTACGGAGATCAAAAGCGTAAGCAGCGCATTAAGGAAAAGATAGGCGCCGAACGTCATATCGAACCAAGGCTGGTAATCGATCATTACAGAGGGCAGACGGAAGGACAGAAACGCTTTTATCCCGTCCACCGACAGAAGCCCCGCGTAATAAAGTGCAATGTAAAAGACCGTAAACAAAGCACCCGAAACGACTGCTGCTGTCATCTTCGTTTTGTAGATGTTTCGCCCCGTTTTGCTCGAAAGCTGCGTCGGGAGCATTTTGTGTAGCTTGTCCCGAACGAACAGCGGCGAGAGCAGAATAAGTATGCCGACTATTATGCTTTTGTCCATTCCCGCAAAATATTCGTTTGTTGTGTATATGAGACACTGCGGCAGATATCCGAAGCGAATGTCGGACTTGTTGAGTGCTTGAAGTCTTTTATCGGCAGCAGAGGAGTAACCGGAGTATCTGCCCGAGCTGATAAGATAGTCGTTTTTTATCAGTTCGTATTTTGATATAAACGAGTCTATGAATTTTATCTCGTTTTCCTTTTTGCTGTAATCGCTTATAAACTGCGCAGCCTCGTCGCTCAAAGCTCCGCTTCTATCTAAATGCACTATATGATCCGAAACAAAATATGACAAGGTATCGAAATCCTTTGTACCATATATGACGCCGTTTTCGGCGATCTTTTTCAGATTATCGTCAAGACCGTTTACTACCTCTTCGGGTATATTGCCAAAAAGCTCTGTAATATCATCGGCAAGTGATCCACGCTGCGCCTTTATCTGTTCAAGCTCGCTGTCATCGATAGTTTCTCCGTATTTTTCCGCCCAATCAAGGCAGGTGGTGTATTCCACGGAAAGTCCGGTTCGCTCGAGATAGCCCCCCTCGTTTATGCTACGGTCATCCGTAAAGTTTATAATCGAAAAATAGCCGTTTATTATAAAAAAAGACGCACATATCAAACCAAGCAAGGCTATCGTGATCGGATTGAATATTTTCTTGGTCTCAAATCGAAGCAGCTCCATTATTTTATATCCTTTCTGTGTACATGTCGGAATGTCGGTATGCTTATCAGAATAAGAACGGCAAGACTTGTCCCCGCACCGATAGTTTCAAACCATTTGCCCGCAAAATCAATTCCACCCTCGCTAAACCACAGCGGCTGCCCCCTCCAGAGATTGACGGGATTGTACATACTTATCAGGTACGGCACCTGAAACCCGAGCTGCGGCAGTATTCGTGCTCCAGCGATAGAAAAAACAGCGAACAGAAGAATAAACGCAAGCGCAAAATATGTATTATCTATCAGACTGCATATGATCATCGTAAACAGCGCCGTTATTATCAAAAGAACGAGCGTCATACAAAGCGTTGCTGCAAGATACTCCGAAACAGTAAAGCTTTTCCACGTTATAAACGGCTTTTCTAAAAAACCGTCGTCAACGAAATTGAACGAGCTTGACACATTTGCGTCCCATATCCCGCTGAAATCCCAGATAGAAAAATATACTGAGAGAGTGATCGCCGTGATGACACAGTGCAGCACAAGCGAACAGACGCTGCCTGCGGCAGCTTTATAAAAAATGAGCGAACGCCCCGTTTTGGTCGCAGCAAGATAATTCTCCGTGCGGGAAAGCTTCTCATAATGCAGCACAAGCGCCAATACGATCACCGTAACGACGCAGCCCTCGGCGCTTAAGAACATCAGCAGCTTTCCGAAAAGGAACGAATAAACGCAGCCGGTTTCCTCAGCGGCGAGAATACTTTTGTCGGCGTTTTGTTCGAGCAGAGACTGATATCTCTCCTTTGCGGCAGAGAATTTTGCTGTTTGCAGATTTATCGCAGCCGGAGACGATGATATTTCCTCAAAATACTGAGCTTCCATTCTATCAAAATCAAAGCCTAAAAATTCCGGCTCTATTTCACTCAGTTCCTTGTTAAGACGGTCAAGGTTCTGATCGTCGGACTGCTCCAGAGCCGCCATCAGCTCGTCTGTGATGTAAGCGCCGTGCTCCTTTGTGAAGTTGCTTACATCGTTTACATAAGCAAGAGCTGACGGCTCGTTCAGTACCTGAAGAAAAACAGTGCCGAGGTTGACAAGAAGACAGAGAATAACAAAGATCGGCACCATCGGGAAGGAAAAAATTTTGCTCAGTTCATATTTGATTATTCTCATTTTCGTCCTCCCTGTATATAGTAAGGAAAGCGTCCTCAAGGTTGGGTGATACCGGGGTGCTGCTTTCGGGCGGTGTTTCGCTGAATACCCTGTAGACTGTTCCGCTTTCCGTCTGACGTTCACTCAGGAAGAGGTATTGGTCAATATCTTTGCTGCCTGTAGGCACTTCAAATACTTTGCCGCTGAATTTGCGGCAGATGTTCATTGGGGAGTCGCAGCAATAAAGGCGGTGATCCTTTATAAGGATTATCTGTTCTGCAATCGTTTCAACGTCAGATACGATATGTGTTGATAAAATGACGATCCTGTCCTTCGAGAAGGAATGAAGAAGGTTTCTCAGCCTCACGCGCTCCTTCGGGTCAAGCCCCGCGGTAGGCTCGTCGAGGATAAGCACCTTCGGGTCATTTAGTAACGCCTGTGCGATAAGCGCCCGCTGCTTCATTCCGCCCGAAAACGAGCCGAGCTTTTTGTGTGCGTTTTCCGTAAGATTTACCGTTTCAAGAAGCGCCGTTATTTTATCCTTTGCGGC
>CADCOF010000062.1 GCA_902802975.1 uncultured Ruminococcus sp.
TGTGCAGTGTGAAAATTGTGGTCGAGAGTGATGGACTCAGATCGAGCATTAATTACGCATTACGCATTACGCATTCCGAATTAGCAATGTGCAATGTGCAATGAATCAAAGCGGCGAGGCAGACACACAGCAGGCACTCGACATCGTCTACAACAACACCGATTTTACCGAGGACGAGCTTGTAGGTGTTGTAATGGTCACGGAAGGCGATGAAAGGTTCTACAATGTCAACTTCTTCAGAGGCGTTACATACTACACGTATTTTGTTCGTGAAAGCGACGGCAAATTCTTTACCTATGAGGAGTTCAGCGAGGCATATCCCGGAAATGACACTTCTTCGCAGATCGATACCTCCTCGCAAGATGATTTCTCCAACCAGATAACGAGCGAGCAGCAGGCACTCGATATTGTCTACAATGCCACCAATTACACTGAGGATGAGCTTGTAGGTATTTCGACCAATGAGGACGACGGCGACACGTTTTACAATATCGCGTTCATTGAGAAACGGAACGTTTGTATTTTTCGTTCGTCAAAGGGACGGCAAGCTTTACAATTACGATGAATACAACAAGGCGTACAATGAGGATTTTGAAGGCTATACAGGTCACGACTGATAAATTTTGAAAGCGAGGATAATTATGTATAAGATCAAAGGAAAGATCGACTCAGACAATGCAGGCGATTTTGAAAAAGAGATCATGGCTGTAATGCCGAAAGAAACTTTTTGCGCCCCGTTGTTATCCCCAATGCGGAAGCATTAAAGCATATTCTTTCAAAGTGATAACCACTCGATAATGACAATTTACAGCAATAAAAAGAATACGGTATAACCGACAAGCATATCATAGGCGTTCTTACGGCAGTGATCCGCAAAGGAAAAGAGATAAAGGTCACCGATCGGCGGTACAGACTCTATGTGCATTTGTGGTGTGACTTGTTTCCGATAAGGGCTTTTGTTCTCAAAGTACTGTATTTCCCGAAACGGCTGAGAAGAAAATGGAAAAGAATAATGCAATAAAATGGCTCTATACCGTTCCAAAAAAGAAAAAATGGTACATCGCCGCTTTGATGTTCGTTCAGTCTCTTAACGGCGCAAGCGGGGTGTTATATGCGCTTTTGCTTCGGAATATAGTAGACATGGCTGTATCACATGACAGTACAGGCTTTTGGACACAAGCCGTGTTGACGCTGCTGCTTGTGATAGGACAAATAGCTATTCGTGCGGTCATACGCTGGCTCAATGAGCTGTCAAAGGCGACCTTTGAGAATATTTTCAAGGAGCGGCTTATGCGGAATATTCTGCGCAAAGATTTCGCAAGCGTGAACGCCGTCCATTCGGGCGAGTGGCTGAACAGACTGACTAATGATACCGTTGTGGTAGCCGAGAGCTATGTAGAGATACTTCCGGGACTGGCGGGCATGGTGGTCAAGATGATAAGCGCACTGATAATGATAATAGCGCTCGACAGGTTATTTGCTATGATAATAATTCCCGCCGGAGCAGCGCTTATTTTTCTGACATATGCATTCCGCAAGGTTCTGAAAAAACTCCACAAAGGCGTGCAGGAGAATGACGGCAGGCTGCGTATTTTTCTTCAGGAGCGGATAGGCAGCCTGATGATGATACGCTCCTTCGCTGCCGAGGAACAGACCGAAAATGAAGCTAAGGAAAAAATGCAGATACACAAAAATGCCCGCATGAAAAAGGTACGGTTCTCAAACCTCTGCAATATCGGCTTTAGCACGGCGATGAACGGAATGTACCTTTTCGGAGCGGTGTACTGCGGATACGGTATCCTGACAGACTCTATAACCTTCGGCACACTGACGGCAGTCACGCAGCTTATCTCACAGATACAGTCGCCTTTTGCCAACATTACCGGTTATCTGCCGAAGTTCTACGCCATGACCGCAAGTGCCGAGCGGCTTATGGAGATAGAGAATTTTGAGGACGAGGGCGAAACGCCGCTGCCTCTTGAAAATGTAAAAAAATTCTACTCCGAAAGATTCAAAAGCATAGGTCTGCAGAATGCGGAGTTCACCTATTTTCCGAATGTTGAAAATATTAAA
>CADCOF010000063.1 GCA_902802975.1 uncultured Ruminococcus sp.
AAAATATTAAAGATCTGACAAAGGATGAGCAGCCCATAGTGCTGAACAACATCAGCGTTGAGATACGTAAAGGCGAGTACGCAGCGTTTACCGGTCACAGCGGGTGCGGAAAATCTACCGTTCTGAAACTGCTTATGAGTATCTATAAGCTTGACGGCGGAAGACGGTTTATCACTGACAAAGAGGGCAATTTTGAGGAATTGAACAGCAAATGGCATCGACTTTTCGCCTATGTCCCACAGGGCAATCAGCTCATGTCGGGGACGATACGGGATATAGTGACCTTTGCGGACAAGTCACAGTCGGAAAATGATGAAAAAATAGCACAAGCTTTGAAGATCGCCTGTGCGGAGAAGTTTGTATCGGAGCTGGAAAACGGAATTGATACACTGCTTGGAGAGCGTGGTACAGGTCTTTCCGAGGGACAAATGCAGCGTATTGCTGTTGCAAGGGCAGTGTTCAGCGAAAGTCCGATACTTCTTCTGGACGAGGCGACCTCGGCTCTCGATGAACAGACGGAAAAGCAGCTGCTTGAAAATCTCCGCAGAATGACAGACAAGACTGTGGTGATAGTAACACATCGCCCCGCTGCGCTGGATATCTGCAACAGGATATTTGAATTTACGGAAAGTGAGATAAGAGAAAAATGAACAGGGAGGAATATCTGAAGTCTATCAAGGATGTTATATACCTGACGGAGTGTGCGGTGAATAATCATATTCCCACAGAGAGCAGGATAAATAAAATGAACCTGGAGGAACTTCACCAGGCAGCAAAAGATCATATGCTGACAGCAGTCTGCGCAATGGTTTTGGAATCAGCAGGGGTAATAAAGAATGAATTTACCCAGGACAAGGCGAAAGCTATCCGAAAAAATACGGTCATGGACGTTGAAAGGAAAATGATCCTGGAACGTTTTGAAGCTGAGGGAATATGGTATATGCCTCTAAAGGGTTCGGTGCTGAGTGACCTATACCCAAAGTACGGTATGCGGCAAATGTCAGACAACGACATATTATTTGACAGCACACGTGCAGATGATGTTCGCCGGATCATGGAAAGTCTTGGTTTTACTACAAAACGTTTTGGACGTGGTAACCATGATGTCTATGTAAAGCCTCCTGTAAGTAATTTTGAGATGCACACAAGTCTTTTCAGTGAAAAAGAAGAAAAAAAGCTTTGGGAGTTTTACAATAATATCAAGGATAAGCTAATAAAGGACAGCGAAAACAACTTTGGCTTCCATTTCAGCAGTGAGGATTTCTACATATACATCACGGCACATGAATACAAGCACTACTATAGCGGCGGAATGGGACTGCGCTCATTGTTGGATACATATATATTTCTGACAAACTGTGGTGATTCGCTTGATATGGGGTACATAGAAGCCGAGTGCGGTAAGCTTGGAATTGAAGAGTTTGAGCGTCAGATACGAAATCTTGCTATGCACCTGTTCAAAAACCAACCCATTACAGATGATGAACACGAAATGCTCCGGTATATCATATTTTCCGGAACATACGGCACATATGAAAACTCAATAGATAATAAGGCAGCAAGATACGGTAAAGGAAAAACTGCAAAAATCAAATATTCATTCAGCAGACTTTTATTTCCAATAAAAGAAAGCGACCGATACTATAAAAAATACTCGTCTTATTTTCCTTGGTTCTACGAAAAAAAGTCACGTTTGCCGCTGCTGTTTTTTTATCGCTTGGGCAGAGCTGTAACAATTCGGAGAAAAAAGAGTGTTAAAGAATTAAAAATACTGTTCAGACGCAAATAAATCGTTACATAAATATAATAAAATGAGTAGACGGACGGAGTCTCAACGAAAGGCTTTCACAACTATGTGTGGTGTGAGAGTCTCACTTCATACAGCTTGTTCTTCTGCACTTACTGCCACGGCTCTTTACCTCAACAGATGAATATCTGAATATCCTCCGAAATCATTTCATGACGATGTGCGGCAAACGAGCAATCTACACCGACACAATTATAGTAAACGACAAATGTAAAAACCTATTTAAAAATCAACTCAGATGATGTATAATAGAGTAGGGTGAAGCAAAATGAACAAACGGACTTTTATCCATGAACCAATAGAGTTGTTAGAAATAGGAAAAGAGATTGTAAAACAATCAGATGACGAAAAG
>CADCOF010000064.1 GCA_902802975.1 uncultured Ruminococcus sp.
ATAATAAAGATAATAATAAAGATAATAATAAAGATAACATTGAGGTGGAAGAAGAGTCTGATGTTGACTCCGTTGATTTACAAGATACATTCGAAATTACATCTCAAATAAGTCATGCAACACAAGATATACCGCTTAACCAAGCAATAAAATTTGATTCGCCGGATACACCGGATAATAAATCAAATATCGGCAAGAGTAATAAATATAGAATTTTATTTATGTCATGTATTGTAGGTATAGCGATTCTTATTGTTGTAATATTAATAATAATCTTTAAAGATAATAAAAAAGGAAATCATTACGCTTAAATTATACCGGATATTATTAATGTTGAAGTACCGGGGATAACCTCAATGCTGCCTGTAACAGGATCCTGAACATATTCGGCAGCAGCAACAGTCACTTTGTTGGGTGCGGATGTGAATAGACCTGTGGTAGTGTCGTATGTGTAATCAATACCGGCTGTCCATTGAACGTCATTGAATGTGACTGAGATATTCGACAATATCGGGTCAAATACATCTGTTATAACTGCGCCGATGTCGGCGGGTGTGTTGCCGGTGTTTTGTATAATGAATGTGTAGGTGACAGTTCCGTTTTCGACAACCGGTACGGGGGAGATAGATTTCATAATCGAAAGCTCCGGTTCACGGCTCGCGCTTATCGTTGCGCTTGCGCTTACCGACGTGAAGCTGCTTGTAAGCTCTGCGGTGTTAGTGATCATGCCGCCCTGCTGCAGCGGTGAGAATTCGTTCGTTGCCGATTCATACAAAAAGGTCGCTGTGCCTCCTGCCGGAACGGTGAAGTTTGTAACGGATATTCCGTTTTTTGTTAATGTGACGGTTGGACTTGGCTGCAGTACATTATTTCTGAAATATTTCAGTGTTCCGTCAATGTAACTGAGAGGCTGCAGAGTAAGCGTTCCGGCGTTGTACAAGCCGAGATCGTCTGTTAAAGTCAGACCGCTGAGGTCTGTGTTTCCTGAATTGATAATATTTATTGCAAATGTTATTCTGTCTTGCGCTGTGTATGTTTCTCTGACTGCCGTCTTGTTGATTGACAGCACGTCTTGAATTTCGCCCACAGCAAGATTGGACATTGTGACGATGTTGTTATAGGTGAGCTGTGCGCGGTTAGTGAATTGTGCCATAGGATCATCCTTTCGTTAGTGTTTGCGCGCCACACAATGACGCACAGAGTGATAGTTCTCAATATAGTATATGCTGATAATAGGAGTTATGATATAAAATGATTTTTTCTTTGGACGGCAGGCTGTCTGTCTGCGCCGATCTTGTACGCCCAAATACAAAGCTTGTCGATGTGGGAACCGATCACGCATATCTTCCTATCCGGCTTGCAGTGGATAAAAAAATAGCGTCGGCGATAGCTTCCGATATTCGGCAAAAACCGCTTGCTGCGGGGCTTGAGAATATCCGGAAATACGGCTGTGAGGATATTGTATCAGTTAGATTGTGCAGCGGTCTTGACGGAATTTCACCTGATGAGGCTGATGATATTGTCATGGCGGGAATGGGCGGCGAGCTTATCGTAAAAATTCTGGAAAACGCACCGTGGGTCAAGTCAGCGGAAAAGCGTCTTATTTTGCAGCCTATGACGAAAGCGCACGTTATAAGATCGTATCTATATGAAAACGGCTTTTCTATTCTCAGTGAAACTCCGTGTACCGCCGCCGGTAAATATTATACGGTGATATGCAGCGAATATACCGGAGAACAGATAGATTATTCTGAAAGTGATTTGTATATAGGTAAACTCAATAACAATAATATTAATGCTAGAAAATATATTCATTTCATTTTAAAAAAGCTTAAAAATCAAAGATTGGGATTAGCACATAGTAATAGCGATACCGTGGCAATAGATAGAGTAATTGAAGATATACAACAAAAATTTGGAGATGATTACAATGACAACAATAGCTGAAATATATAAATACATAGATATATTCGCGCCGTTTGAATCTGCGGAAGAGTGGGATAATGTGGGCGTACTCGTCGGCGATATAAATAAGAATGTGACAAGAGTGCTGCTTGCACTGGATATCACAAATGAGGTTCTTGACGAGGCAATGAGGCTTTCGGCGCAGCTTGTGATAAGTCATCACCCGATAATTTTTCAGCCGATAAAAAGACTTCCCGCAGAAAGTCCTGTGTATAAGGCTGCATCACATGGTATAACGTGCCTGTGTGCCCATACAAATCTGGACAAGTCACGCGAACACGGAGTAAATACCGCGCTTGCAGCGGCAGCAGGTCTTCTTAATTTCAGACAGAGCGATGAAGGGCATATTCTGTTTCTTGGTGATACAGATAAAACGATAACGGCGGCTGAGTTCGCTTTGCGCCTGAAAATAGGATTAAGCGCAGGGGGCTTGGTGTATACAAATTCGTGCAATGAAATTCACCGCGTGGGATTATGCTCGGGCGGCGGCGGAAGTGAGATATATGCAGCGGCAAAAGCAGGATGTGACGCATTCATTACCGGCGAGATAAAACATCATGAATTGATGTTTGCGAATGAGTCAAAAATAAGCACATTTGTACTGGGACATTTCACAAGTGAAAATGTAGTTTTAGAGCCGCTGAAAGTGTTATTGAAGGACGAGTTTCCGGAAGTAGAGTTTTTTAAGTCGGCAGTGTTGAATGATCAGACAAAGTACATGTAAACCGAAGTTTTTGTCACACAGAATTGATTTTTGCCGCATACCTGAATCTCAACTCTC
>CADCOF010000065.1 GCA_902802975.1 uncultured Ruminococcus sp.
AGCTTTGAGCTATAGCATACTAATCACTATCACAAAATATTATCTTTTCAATTATGATTGCTGTAAATAAATGATCCACTGTTCAAGAGGTTTTATCAATCTCATGCGCAGTGGATTAGCTGTTAATATTCAATTATTCAGAATAAAGAAAACCTATAGTAAACGACATAAATCTTTTCCTAAACGCTTTTTTAGTGTGGAGTGTTGAGAGTGGAGTTGTTTTGCTAATTCGGAATGCGTAATGCGTAATTAATGCTCGATCTGAGTCCATCACTCTCGACCGACTATTTTCGCAATGCAACAATTTATCATCGTTGTAATAAAGCACGACTTTTACAAATAATTGCGCATTGCGCATTGCGCATTTCGAATTGCGAATTGAACTCCACACTCATAAATGTTCTTAATAGGATTTTTTCAATGACGTTCACTATATTTTTTATTCCAATACATCGTGTAGTACCGCTTTTAAAGTGTCGGCAGATTCTTTCAGTGCAGCCTTTTCATCGGCGTTTAATTCTATTGGCACATTACCCTCAACGCCCTGTTTGCCAACGATAGCGGGCATACTGAGCGCAACGCCGTTGATCTCTTCGGTGTTTTGAATGCTTGAAACAGGTAGGATAGATTTTTCGTCCCGGACGATTGCCTCGCAGATTCTGCGTACCGACATGGCGATTCCGTAGTAGGTCGCCTTTTTCTTTTCAATAATTTCATATGCGCTGTTCTTTACGCCTTCGGCTATTTCTTTTGTCGCTTTTTCATGTTCAAAATGTCCACGCATTTCGCAGAACTTGTGAAGGGGAACGCCCGAAACATTGGCACTGCTCCAGGCTGCAATCTCACTGTCTCCATGTTCGCCAATGATGAATGCGTGAATGCTTCGGCTGTCAACACCGAGGTGTTCGCCAAGCAAATATTTCAGTCTTGCGGTATCGAGTACAGTACCGGAACCGAACACTCTGTTTGATGGGAAACCGCTGAGCTGTTTTGCAACATACGTCAGAATATCAACAGGATTAGCGACTACAAGAAGAATTCCGTCTTTATTGTATTTTGCGATTTCGGGGATAATTGACTTAAAAATTCCCACGTTTTTTCTAACGAGGTCAAGTCTTGTTTCTCCGGGCTTTTGTCCTGCGCCTGCGGTTACAATAACTACTGCGGCATCACTGATGTCCTGATAAGTGCCTGCATAAATCTGCATGGGCTTTGAAAATGGAAGTCCGTGGCTGATATCGAGTGCCTCCCCCTCGGCTCTGTTTCTGTCTGCGTCAATTAAAACAATTTCCGAAAAAAGGTGACTTTCCATAAGTGCAAACGCCGACGCCGAGCCTACAAATCCGCATCCGATAATAGCCGCTTTTCTGCTGTTTATTTCTACCATAATTACCTCTCACATTTATCTTTCATATTTATCAATATCCCAGCGCGTCTATAAGCTGCTTTGCATCATCTTTGTAGCTTTCATTGATTCGTATGTACAAGGCCGTTGTTTCCACACGGCAGATATACATGTATTCGCCGCCAACAGTTCTGGAATAATTCTCATAGTTACTTCCGTTTACAGATGTTTCCGTAGCGTTGCCGGACACAGCCTGAAATATTGATTTGCTGCTCATAAAATAAGTCTGTGCGTTGCTCTCGGTATCAAATTCCAAAAAGTCTGCCTGCCAAATTACACCACTGTCATCCGTTTTTCCTGCGGCAGCTGCAGATTTTAAGTAATCGGCAATACCGGTTGATGCGAAATCATCTATGGTGTCGGCTGTCTCCAGCCCAAGACCTTCCGCGGTACTCATGAAACTGCTTGAAGTTATTGCTTCCTTGGAAAGACTGCAGCCCACAAAACAGAAAAGCAATGCACACAGTATAATGATACTAAGTACGGTTCTAGTGGATTTAGACATTACGTTCATAATCATGCACCTCTAATATAAAATTTTACATTGAAATAATAACACGAATATTATGAAAAGTCAATAATACTCATAATATTTTTATATTTGAGCGACTAAAATTAGTTTTCCGATTTCAAACGCTGCCGCAGACAAAAAAACACTAATCCATCCGTCAGGTTAGATGTGCAGATCTCTGCATTTTTACCTCATTCAAAACTCTATTCCCGGATTGACAATATATAGAAAATGTAGTATGATTATCTTATAAATTGTTTCTAAGGAGAATCTTGAAAATGAGTTTTGAGATAAGAAAAGGTGTACTTAAAAGGTGGCTTCCGGAAAACGGAGAAAGTATAGCCATTATACCCAACAATGTACGAATAATTGGATATGCGGCATTCAAGGATTGCACTGTCCTGGAAAGTGTTGTAATTCCGGATAGCGTAAATGAATTATGGACTGAATGTTTCAGCGGCTGCTGCATGTTGTCAAGGGTCGAAATTCCAGAAAGCGTTTCTTATATTGGCGAATCTGCCTTCAGAGGATGTACGGCTCTTTCTGAAATAATTCTTCCGGAGAATATTGTACATATAGGCGGCTATGCTTTCAGCGAAACGCCTTGGCTAAAAAGAATACGCGACAGACTTGTTATCCGCAATAAAATATTATTTTTTTGCAAAAGCAGCGTTACATCTGCAATAATTCCGGATGGAGTTAAGGCTATTTCTTCATATGCTTTTTGTAAATGCAGTCATCTGAAAGAAATCGTTATCCCCGAAAGCGTTAATGTTATAGGTGGTCATGCTTTTGACGGGACTCCGTGGTTGTCTGATCTGCCCAACGATTTTGTTGTACATAATAAAAATCTGATCCGCTATAAAGGCAGCTGTGGACATGTTGAGATACCCAATAATATTGAAACTATATGTGATAATGCGTTTTCCGGTTGTGCTAATATTAAATTTGTAAAATTGTCTGACGGAGTTAAAGAGATAGGACGAGGTGCGTTTTATGGCTGCTTGTCACTGGAAAAAATAATGATTCCCGACAGCGTTATTACCATTGGTGCAGGTGCATTTTCGGGCTGTTCTTCATTGAAGGAGATCAATTTACCGGACAGCATCTCAAAAATTGATACCAGACTTTTTGAAAATTGCATATCGTTAACCGAAATTATTCTTCCAAAAGGAGTGAAAAGAATTTGTGCGTATGCTTTTTTGAATTGCCGGTCATTATGCGCTGTTGACATTCCTGATCAAACTGTATTTATAGGTAAGGGTGCTTTTTTTAAATGTTCGAAATTAACTGCGGTATCTATTCCCGAGAGTGTAAGCGAGATAGAAGCTTTTTCATTTGAAGCAACGCCATGGCTTATAGAATATCCTGATACTTTTATTGTTGAAAACGGAATACTGATTAGCTGTAGAAGCAGCGACGAAAAAATCAATATTCCCGAGGGCGTTATTGAGATAGGAGAAAACGCTTTCTTCCGTAACGAAAATATTACGTCTGTTACCATACCCGAAACGGTTAAGCGGATTGGTGCCTGCGCTTTTGGCGGATGCAGTGCGCTTGAGAGCATCAGTATTCCGAAAAGCGTTGAGGAGATTTGCGAGGGAGCTTTCTTTAAGTGTGAAAATCTTGCAGCCGTTGAACTGAAAAACGGACTGAAAAACATAGGGAACGCTGCGTTTCAGCTTTGTGAATCACTTGAAAGCATTGTTATTCCCGAAAGTGTTGTCACCATAGGCAGTAATGTTTTCTATGAATGCAAATCAATTAAATCTATAGGACTTCCATCAAGAGTAGAATCGCTGGGCGACGCGGTATTTGCCTACTGTTCGTTACTTAATGGAATACAGTTACCCAAAAGTATCAAAAAACTTCCTGATTTTGCATTTATGGGCTGTAGATCGCTGAATAAAATAGAAATTCCAACACAGGTTCACTCCATAGGTCGTGCGGCTTTTCATTCCTGTACTGCCCTATCGCAAGTCACACTGTCCGATGGTCTTGAAAGTATTATGGACGCTGCGTTTGCTTTTTGCTGTTCTATTGAGTCTATCACTTTACCGGAAAGCTTGATAGAGCTTGAAAACGAAACATTTATGAGTTGTACCTCACTAAAGACCGTTCATATTCCAAAAGACAAAAAGAGTACGTTTTATACCTCTATGTGCAGCTTCCTTGATGGAGTATCATTTGAATGAGAATAACGGAGACCCTAATCCGTTCGGAGTCTCCGTTTTTGGTTTTAGTTTTTTATTTTTTGTACTATAAATAAGTAAAAATGCACAAAATTTTTTGCTAAACTTTTACTATACGTAGTCTCACATAAAAGTCGCACTTGCGCGCAGCGCATTGAAGAATGTCGAACCCAGCCTAAAACTAGCGGTGACTCGGCTCCGTAGAAGACAAAGGCGGGATTGTAGACACTAAAGCCCGAAGGCGTTTTTGGTTACTTTTGCCGCCTAGCAAAAGTAACTCGCCTCCCCGGCGATAGATGCAATGTCATCAGCTTAAGGTTAGACAGAGAGCATCACAAAGTTTTTCGCCAAGCCTTTTTTCAAAAAGGCTTGCCGCCGGAGGCATACCGAAAGCTTAA
>CADCOF010000066.1 GCA_902802975.1 uncultured Ruminococcus sp.
AATGCGCAATTAATGCTCGATCTGAGTCCATCACTCTCGACCACAATTTTTCACACTGCATAAACTATTGTCGTTGTGATAAACCATCGGTTTTCACAAATAATTGCGCATTGCGAATTGCGAATTGCGAATTGAATTGCGCATTGCGAATTGCAAATTGCGAATTGAATTCCGCATTACGAATTCCGAATTCCGAATTAGCAAAACAGCTCCACTCTCCACATTGAAAAAGTGTTTGGGGAAAGATTTATGTCGTTTACTGTAGATGCTTTTACAAAATCGTTATTTATATAAGGAGTATAAAGTATAATGAAAATGAAAGACGAAACAAAATGCCTGCATGCAGGCTACCACCCGAAAAATTCGGAACCGAGAGTTGTTCCGATAGTACAAAGCACAACTTATGTCTACGATTCCACAGCAGAAGTTGCGTCCGTGTTCGATGAGCCGACGAAATCATTGATCTATTCCCGGTTCGCTAACCCAACCGTTATGGCTGTTGAGGAGAAAATCGCAGAGCTTGAGGGCGGCGTTGCAGCAATGTGCACATCGTCCGGTCAGGCAGCCAACCTCATGGCAATACTGAATATCTGTAAAGCCGGCGACAGCTTCATCAGCACATCGGAAATATACGGCGGCACGATAAATCTGTTCTCGTTCACATTGAAAAAGCTCGGTATCGAGTGCATATTTGTTTCCACAGATGATGACGAGGAAACAATTGATAAGGCTTTCAAGCCGAATACAAAAGCCGTTTTCGGCGAGACAATCGCAAATCCTGCGCTGACTGTTCTCGATATCGAAAAGTTCGCAAAAGCTGCCCATAAGCATAACGTTCCGCTTATTATCGATAATACTTTTGCGACTCCCATACTGTGCAAGCCGATAGAATTCGGCTGCGATATTGTTACGCATTCCACAACCAAGTATATGGACGGACACGCAGTTCAGGGCGGCGGCGTTATTGTTGACAGCGGTAATTTCGATTGGTCAAGCGGCAATTTCCCCGAGCTTACCGAGCCGGACGAGTCATATCACGGTATTGTTTACACCGAGGTGTACGGCAAAGCAGCATATATCATCAAAGCGAGAATGCAGCTCATGCGCGATTTTGGTGCGTATCCCGCGGCGCATTCGGCATTCCTGCTTAATCTTGGCTTGGAGACGCTTGCTGTTCGCATGAAGGCATACTGCGAAAACGCGCTTACGGTTGCAAATTATCTCAAAAATCATGAGATGGTAGAAAGCGTATCGTATCCGGGTCTTGAGGGTGACAAGTACAACGAGCTTGCAACAAAATACCTCAAAGGCTCCAGCGGCGTTATTTCGTTTGTGATAAAGGGCGGCAGAGAGACTGCTATGAAGTTTATGGATTCGCTGAAGCTTGCGTCGAACGAGGTTCATGTTGCAGATATCCGCACATGCGTACTCCACCCCGCAAGCGAGACTCACCGCCAGCTGACCGATGAGCAGCTTGTTGCAGCCGGCATAAATGCAGGAATGGTTCGCTTTTCCGTCGGTCTTGAAAATATTGATGATATTCTCGAAGACGTTGAGCAGGCGTTCAATGCAGCAAAAGAAAACGCATAATTATATAATTATCATAAAACTCTGCCGTAAAAAGCAGAGTTTTTTGTTGGTGTGTTACCATGAATATTTAAAATAACTAAATTTTTACTGAATATAGTATAAAATTTCTTTATCGGAAATGATTGAAAAAAGTTCTGTTTTTTTGTATAATGAATATTATTTAAATTCATCTTGCAAAAGGAGTAGATATTATGTGCGGAATATGCGGATTTACGGGTTACATTCCCGACAACGAAAAGATCGTTCACAACATGGCCGAAGTTATTACACATCGAGGTCCCGACAGCGAAGGCTATTACGTTGACAATAACATCTCTATGGGTTTCCGCCGGCTGAGTATTATCGACCTCGACGGAGGCACGCAGCCTATCTACAACAAAGACAGAACGATGGTTCTCACGTTCAACGGCGAGATATACAACTACAAGGAGCTTCGCAAAGAGCTGATCGAGCTTGGATATGAGTTCTATACTCAGACCGACAGCGAGACAATTCTGCACGGATACGAGGAGTGGGGCGAAAAAGTCCTTGATCGTCTGCGCGGCATGTTTGGTTTTGCGATTTATGATACAAAGGACGGTTCTTTGTTCATTGCGCGCGACTTTTTCGGGATAAAGCCGATACATTACGCTCAGGTTGGCGACCATCTTGTATATGGTTCGGAGATAAAGAGCATTCTTGAATTCCCGCTTTACGAGAAAAAGTTCAACGCACGGGCACTCGACAAGTATCTTTCGTTCCAGTATTCGCTGCCGCCCGAGACGTTTTTTGAGGGGATATACTGTCTTCTTCCCGGACACTATCTCCGTTACAAGGACGGGAAGATCACGACAACGCGCTACTGGGAGGCAACATTCGAGCCGAACGAGGAGCTTGACGAGGAAACGGCTGTCAATACAATTGAAAAAGTATTTGAGGAGTCTGTCAACGCTCATAAAATCAGTGATGTTGAAGTCGGCTGCTTCTTGTCGAGCGGCGTAGACAGCAGCTATGTATCGACATATTTTTCGGGACAAAAGACATTTACGGTTGGTTTTGATTTCGGAGAAAAGTACAATGAGATCGACTGGGCGAAAGGATTATCCGAAAAGATCGGAGTCGAGCATCACGCAAAGGTGATTTCAAGCGACGAATTCTGGGACAGCATTCGTCACGTTCAATATCACATGGATCAGCCGCTTGCAGACCCGTCGTGCATTGCGCTTTACTTTGTGACGAAGCTTGCAAGCGAATATGTAAAGGTAGTGCTTTCGGGCGAGGGTGCCGACGAGCTTTTTGGCGGCTACACGATATATAATGAAATAAACTCCCTGCGTGGATATCAGCGTTTGCCGTTGGGATTCAGAAAAGCGTTGGCGAACGTTGTGCGTCCGATGCCGAAATTCAAGGGGCGCAATTTCATACTGAGAGGCGCGCAGTCTGTTGAAGATAGATTTATCGGAAACGCGTTTATGTTCACGAAAGCGGAGAAGCAGAAAATACTCAAGGACGCGTCAATCTGCCACGAGCCGCAGGAGTACACGAAGCCCTACTATGACAGAGCGGCAAATTATGATGACATTACAAAAATGCAGTATCTTGACATTAACACATGGATGGTAGGAGATATTTTACTGAAAGCCGACAGAATGTCAATGGCGAACAGTCTGGAACTCAGGGTGCCGTTCCTTGACAAAGAGGTATTTGCAACAGCGCGTCAGATTCCGTATCATCTGAGGGTGAACAGCAAGAACACGAAATACGCAATGCGCTGTGCAGCGCGCCGCCACATGCCGGAGGACTGGGCGAAGAAAAAGAAGCTTGGTTTCCCTGTTCCCACAAGGGTGTGGCTCAAAGATGAGAAGTACTACAACATTGTGAAGGACGCGTTCCAATCCGAAACTGCGAAGAAGTTCTTCAACAGTGATGAGATCATTAAGTTCCTCGATGACCATTTCAACGGCAAAGAAGACAACAGCCGAAAAGTATGGACAGTCTATATCTTCCTGATCTGGTACGACATCTACTTTGGTGCGCCATCTTCATCTCGATAACTATTCATTACCCCCTTAGTCACAAGGTGCGTTCAGTATCTTGTGGCAGAGGGGGTTTTAGTGTGGAGTTGTTTTGCTAATTCGGAATGCGCAATTCAATTCGCAATTCGCAATGCGCAATGCGCAATTATTTGTGAAAACCGATGGGTTATCACAACGACAATAGTTTGTGCAGTGTGAAAAATTGTGGTTGAGAGTGAAAAACTCAGACCGAGCAATAAGTCAATTCGGAATTCGGAATTCGGAATGCGGAATTATTTGTAAAAACCAATGGTTTATCACAACGACAATAGTTTGTACAGTGTGAAAAATTGTGGTCGAGAGTGATGGACTCAGATCGAGCATTAATTAAGCATTACGCATTCCGCATTCCGAATTGCTCATAAGTTCTACATGCCTTTTGTTTATCATATAATTTGTTATCAATCGTATCGATCATAATGAAAGGCTGATGATCAATGTATTCTTACGATCCGCACTCGACACTGAAAAAGAACCTGATATTAACCGTGTTTTCGTTATTTCTGCTCACGTGCATTTTTTCGCTGATGATAGGCAGCACATTTCATATTCCGCACCCCGAAGAAACATATCTGGGCATTGACAGCCGCGCCGAAACTTCCGAACAGAGAATTGCATTTCTGCGAAGGCTGTCATATTCTCCCGCCCCCGACACAGAAGAATTGGAACAGATAGTTATTCCGGTGGAGTTCGGCGATGTGTACACAAACTACAACGAACTTCAAAAGGAATCAGGAGGCGATCTTTCGCGGTACAAAGGCGCGCAGTGTATCAGATGTTCATATCAGGATGAAGAAACAGGAAATTTCCTCGACCTGATAATTTACGAAAATCGTATTATCGGCGGTGATGAATGCACAAGAGAACTTGACGGGGAAATGTGGCCGCTGCGCATGCCCGATTGACATGAATTGCGTATATTTTTCAAAAAGTTGGACAGTATCGTAAAAAAGTGGTTGATTTTTTTCATAAATGTGATACAATTATATAAAAATATACATCTGACGTCTTGAAAACAAATCGTCAATGTGAAAGTGAGGAGTTCAGAATTTATGAAAAAGCCATTGTCAATCATGCTGTCCGCCGCAATGCTGCTGTCTTTTGCGGCAGCTGCCCTGCCTGCGTCGGCAGACACAAAGCAGCCGAGTTACGAGAAAAAAGAAGTTGCAGCCCAAAACGATATTGACAGCGAGGAGTCAGGCAATTTAACGTGCCTTTTCCGCAGTGACCTTCCCGAAATTCCTTTTGTTAACGCGGAAGATTACATCAGGTTCATTTATTCCGCGTATACTGTGGATTCTAAGGGCAACGGCGTCTACACGTTCGGAAACGACGGCTACACCATGACGCTCGACGCCGAAAATGATATTATCACATTTGATCTTTACGAGGGTTTTGTTCTCAACAACAGAAAATTTGCCGCGGAATTTACATCATATCCGTTTATCGAAGAAGGAAACGGACTTGATCACCTTATTGAGAGCAACGGCGTGACGCTTGATCTTTCAAAATATGATCTTGACATTGTGGAGAGCGACGGTCACGTTTATGTGCCGTTCTGCACGCTCAACGATATATTTTCGAATGCCAGCGTGAACATGACGTATAAAAAGGACAAGCTGCGCATGGGCAACAATGATTTTATGGGCGCAAAGGGTACGTTTAAAGACCCGAGAAGTGAAGAGTACGCGCAGTTTACATACGATGAATTTTGTTTTGCAGCGGATTATTTCCACGGAAAACCATCAAACGCGCTTATCACAAAGAGCATCGGCGAGATTGGTTTTGACAAAACGCTTGATACATACAACAGTGTAACGCCCAAAATCAAGGAGCTTCTTCTTTCGGACAACACAGAAGATTTCTGCACCGGATTGTCACTTCTCCAGTATTATCTCAATGACGGAGGACACACGAACGTTGTTTACAGCTTGACAGATCGTTTGGCAAAGTACAAAATCAGCGACTCTGCAAGTGCGGCTGAAAAAGTTTTCGGCGATACAAACAACCCGGACGTGGCTGAGATAATCGAGAGCAAAAATCGTGAGGCAGAAAAAAAGGCACAGAACACAGCCTTTACGGAAGAAAAGAACGCGGCGTTTAAAAACTTTGAGCTGATCAAGGATTGGAAAACTTCAAAGCTGTACAAAACGGGTGATACTTACTTTTATGAATTTTTTGATTTCTCGGCCAGAGCGGTAGAACCGTTCAAAGAGGCAATGGATTACGCGCAGGCGCACAACGCGAAGCAGTTCTATCTTTTCACAAATGCAGGCGGCGACCCGATTGCAGCTTCATACATGGTATCGCTCATGTGCGACAAAGTAGTATATTCAGAAAAATTTATTGTCTCGGGCAACACAGTGAAATTCAGCGGGCGCATAGACAAAAACCTTGACGGAATATACGATGAAAAAGACGATGAAGTAAAGTACGATTTCAGATGTGCGATAATAGCGAATCGCGGCTGTTATTCATGCGCAAGTATATTTGCGGGAATAGCACAGGACAGCGGCTTGTGTGTACTCGGAGAGAAGACGAGCGGCGGCAGCTGTGCGTCAACTGCAAGGCTTATGCCGAACGGCACGGCGTACAACATTTCGGGATATTCGATGTGCATTCGTGACGGCGGATTTGACACAGACGCGGGCGTAGAGCCTTATTACGCTATGCCGGGTGCAGACAAGAACTACAAGGGCTTCTTTGATGTAAACGAGCTTAACAAAGCCACAGCCATGTTCTATGGCGACCCACAGCCGGTAAACACCGGAATGTACGGTGATCTCAACAACGACAAAACGGTTAATTCAGCTGACGCGCTGTTTGTTCTCAGAATGAGCATTGGTCTTGAAAAGAAGACGGACGAGGCTGTTATTGCCGCAGATGTTGACAAAGACGGCGACATAACTGCTGCCGACGCACTTGCAATTCTCCGCTACAGCGTGGGTTTGATTGACAAAAACCTGATTGTTGGAGTTGAGTTCTGAGTTGGTGGTTTGTAGTTATAGTAAACGACATAAATTTTCCCCAATAAAATTTCTGTTTGATATTTTAGTTTTTGCTTACACTCCAATCTCAACTCTCAACACTCAAAACTCCACACTCATAAAATGTTCTTAATAGGATTTTTGAATTACAAAACAAAATGCCTTTGGAAAGAATCAAAATCTTTCTAAAGGCATGTATCATTTATTTGTGTTGGTCTTTCATTTGGTTTACTGAATTTCAAATTGAGTGCCTGCCTGTCAGCTCATAGCTGCAAGTTTTGCTTCAAACTCCGTGACTGACATGTTCGTGCGTTTTGCACCCTCCGAAACGGAGATCAGCCCGTCCT
>CADCOF010000067.1 GCA_902802975.1 uncultured Ruminococcus sp.
AACTGCCTGTACGTTTACGCAGTTGTTTTCGGCAGCAAGGTCGATGAAGCTCATTATCTGCGGCAGAGTAAAATTGTCGAGCATAATTTCGATTGTCGCATCGTCCTTGAGAATGCGGCTATAAACTGTTATTCTGTCGAGAAAGGCTATTATCATATTCGCACGGCGATTCCAGTTTTTCGGCTTGATAGATTCGATCTCAACCATGTCATGACCATCGACTATTACGCTGTCACAACTTACATCAAATCCCTCAATCGAAAGATAATGCGATTCCGAATAGTAACCACTGTACCACTCTATCGAAATGCCTCTCTTCTCCTGCTTTTTCAGATAATAATCTCGTATCGGACAGCCTTTGTAGCGTGTCTCGCTTACAAAAGCTTTGTCGATGACAGACTCCCATATCTGCATAAAGGGCTGTTTCAGCTTCTTGTCACTGAAATACTTCTGCCATGCGGCGATGTCGGATTTGTCCATTTCAATGTTATGAGCAAGCTTTATCGGCTTGTCGGTTATCTCATATTCCACACCGTCAGAGTCTATCGCTTTATGATCGGCGAGTGTAAATGTTTTTCCGTCCTGTGTCCACACGAGCAAGCTTGCAACGGTACACAAAAACGTATTTTTTAAATAGCGTTCTTTCCATTCAGCGGCAAGAAACTCGGTAGCTTCGATATAATCTTGATACAGCTGATCGTTTTTCAGCTTTGCACACTTTTTGAGTGTCGCTCTCATATCGGCGAGGTCATCGGCGGCTTTTTTCTGAACATCGGGAGCAACGCCTTTTTTGGGAATCGAGCGCACTGCTTTTCCCGTGGCTGTATTCAAAAGCGACAAAGTAAGCTCGGGCGAGATCGTCGCTTCTATCGTTGTTGTTCCGAGATCGAACACACGCTTGCCCTGCTCGTCAAAGCCGAAATCATACAGATATTTATCATACACCTGTTCTACCGAAATATTACGCAAGAGGGCAAAGTTTTTCAAGTTTCCTTTCTTTTTCGAGCCAAAGGACAGCCACACGAGTATCATTCATAGCCAATGCAGACTCTATCTTACGTTGAAGAGCTTTTCCCCTTGCACCCTCGAGCATGTCGTAATATTTTATAACCGCCTTTATCTGGGCGGGATTTCCGAAACGGCACACAACGGGCAGAATCGAGGGATATAGAGAAATATCAAGACCGTTACTTATTGCGGCTATCGCCTCGCAAAGCGAATCATAAGACAATAAAGCGGCGGCTTTGTCGGCTTCTTCATTGATATGAGAACAATCCTTTGCACCGTAAGAGGCTACTATAAAACGGAACAGTTCATCGGGTGCATCTGTGCCGTCAAGCAGTTTAACCTTCGGGAATTTTGTGCCGATGAGCTTCATTTTCTTTATGATATCATTACCCTTGATCGAAGTGAGCTTCTCTCTGTATTCAGCGGTGAGCGGGTCGGCGGGGACTTCGGGTTCTGCCTTTTTCGGGGCAGACTTTTTCTTTGCCTTCGGCTTTTCGGGTTCAGCACCGAACAATTCGACAAGTGACGCTATCTCGGGCACTTCGGATGCTGTTATCAGCTTTTTTACAGTTTTGGCATTGCTGTCGTCAATTATGCCCAAATCAAAAAGTGCCTTGACCGCAAACGGGCAGTTTATCGCCTCTGCGACTGTTACCATCTTCTTGACGTTCTTTTTGAGCAATTCAATGTACAACTGCTTGTTTTCTTCGGTCAAGTCAACGGGATTCAGCAGCCTGTCAAGTCCTCCGAAAAGACGTGCGGGCAAACGGTACTTGTATTTAGGACCGTTGTTCAGAAGTTCCAAATCGTAGGCATTCCACAGCTTAGTCTTAATGAAATCAGCATAGCTGCTTTCGTAACTCTTATAACTGACCGCAAAAAAGCGATAGTTTTCACCTCTTTTCTCAATTATTAGCGGGTTACATGATTGCAGATGTTTAATAATAAGCGAATCAATTGAGGCATAAATATATTGCAAGTTTTTACAATCACAAAACGCCCCACCTCCGATACTCGTCACGCTGTCGGGAATGACTACAGAGGTAAGGCTTGAACACCCA
>CADCOF010000068.1 GCA_902802975.1 uncultured Ruminococcus sp.
GAATATGTTAAATGACGTTTTCAAGAGACGTCGTTGTGTAAGCCCGTTTCCGGATTTTAAAAAATCCGAAACAATAGGGCTTATTAAGGTGCGCCCAAATTTAGGTTTTTCCGAGAAAAACTATGATTTTTCTGAGAAAAACGAGGATTATTCCGAGAAAAACTGCACAAAGGAAAGTAAAGGAAAGAAAAGTAAAGGAAAGAAAAGAAAATGAAAGTAAAGAAAATAAAATAAAAGTGGCGCGGCTGCGCCAACAGGGAGCGGTTGGGAACCGTCCCCGACGGCAGCATGCCGCCCGCCTATCGGCGGCACACACACAGATGGAACAATTTGATTACCACAATAATACAAATTTGCTCATTTATAGACATATAGAAAAAAACGACAGACAAACGTCTGCCGCATGGAATTATAGCAAAAAGAAAGAGCGGATGACGGGGCTCGAACCCGCTACCTCCACCTTGGCAAGGTGGCGCTCTACCAGATGAGCTACATCCGCATTTTTTACCGCTTGATTATTATATCACAAAAGATTGTGTTTGTCAACAGAAATTTAAATTTTTACCAGCGCAAAGGCAATGTCATCAACTTGAGGTTAGATAGAGCGCACAGGATAAAGTTTTACGAAAATCTCAAGTTGATGACATTGGTTCATTTTTATTCGGTAGTTTTTGTATCCACAACTTCGGCTGACGTGTCGGTGTCCGTTCCGGCTGTCGCGGAAGAAGTATCGGTCTCTGTACTGATTTCTGTGTCGGTGTCGGTGTTGGTGTCGGCGTCGGTGTTGGTGTCTGTGTCGGAATTTGCAGCTTGTTCATCACCGGGGTAAGCACTGCCTATTGACGATTTGATAAACTCTGCCCAGATTGCACAGCCGTTAAATTTTAGGTGAAGTCCGAGACCGCCCGGGTCGGAACAGAAATCATACGGTAAGTTGCCGTTTGTGTCCGCAAGCGCGTGATATGAATCCAGGTATCCGCAGCCCTCTTCCGCTGCAAATTGGCGCAGATTCTCGTTGAACTGGCGAATAAGCGTGTTGTTCAGATGCTGTTTCTGCGCATAATAGATCATCGGGCTGACCGTCTCGAAATATATCCGGACATTCGGTGATTTTGCTCTGATTTTATACAGTAAACTTCTCGCAAGGTCTATTACGCCGGAAGGTCCCCATATACCAATGTCGTTCATACCGAGGCAAATTACAGCTTTCTTTGCGCCGGTCAGATTAACTGCGTCCTCAAGCAGAACTTTGCGCCCGTTGTAATATGGGTGAACGTTGCCGGGTCTGTAGAGGTCCCACTGTGAGTTGCCATAGCCCAGACATGAGGCGCACACAAACTTTGCGTTGCCAAAAACTCCGTTTGCGTCATTGTACATGCTAAGACCAACAGAAAGACTGTCGCCCATGAATACGCAGTCGTCAAACCATGAGTCGGGAACCTTTTCTCCCACAGGAACATCTTCATACTCATTCTCAAATTCAGCCTCAGGTTCCGGTTCCGATACAATTGTAGGCTCGTTAACGATATACTGCTGAACTTTTTCAGCGTCTACATTTCTGATAGGGTCGTTTGTGTCGCCTATTTCGTAGGTGTATGTATACGTCTGCGGTTCTGTCTGCTGGACAACTGTATTTGATGACACTGTATTTGATGAAGAAGACGCTTTCGATGACTCTGCTTTCGATGATGCCGCTTTCGATGAAGAAGACGCTTTCGATGAAGAGGCTTTCGATGAGGAGACTTTCGAAGAGACAGAGGACGAGCTTGAATCTGACCCGGAAGAAGATTCCGAAGAACTGCTCTCCGATGATGAACTGCCGCCTGACGGGTTATCAACTGTCTGAACCGCCGATGATACAGTTTTTGATGATGAAATGTTTTTGTTTTCTTTCAACGTACCTTGAGCGGAACAGCCACTCAACAGAATTAATGCGGCAAGGAAGACCGCGGTGAATTTTTTCATAAATTACATCTCCATGTTATGCAATATTTACCACTAACATACAGTATACAACAATTGGTTCACACTGTCAAGTAGGCAGCATGATCTTTGTGCTATAACCTATTGACATTTGCATATTAAAAATGTTAAAATTGTATAGAAATAAATTTCCCGGGAGGAGATCAATATGCCAAAATGGCTCAATAATTCCGTTTTTTATCAAGTGTACCCACAGTCGTTCTGTGATTCCAACGCAGATGGTATCGGCGATATTCAGGGGCTTATATCGAAGCTCGATTATATCAAACAGCTCGGCTGCAACGCAATATGGCTCAACCCTGTGTATGATTCGCCGTTTATGGACGCGGGTTACGACGTGCGCGATTATTATAAAATAGCACCGCGCTACGGCACGAACGACGACGCACGCAGACTTTTTGAAGAAGTCCATAAGCGCGATATGAAAATCCTCATGGATTTGGTTCCGGGTCATACCTCGGATACGAACGAGTGGTTCACCAAGAGCAAACAGCCGCTCAAAAACGAGCTGTCCAACCGCTATATCTGGACTAACAGCGTGTGGGAGGCACCGCCGCAGTATCGCCTTATGTGCGGCATTACAGACCGCGACGGAAACTATCTTGTAAACTATTTCTCGTCGCAGCCGGCACTCAATTACGGTTTCTATGAGGTGACTCACCCAAATTGGCAGCTGCCCGTAAATCACCCCGACTGTCTCAGAACAGTTGAGGCAATCAAGGACATTATGCGGTTCTGGATGAATATGGGCTGCGACGGATTCCGCGTTGATATGGCTGATTCTCTCGTTAAAAACGATGACGAGAAAATCGCAACAACAGCAATCTGGGCGGGTATCCGTGAGATGATGGATAAAGAGTATCCCGAGTGCGCGCTTGTTTCCGAATGGTGTCACCCGATAAGAGCGATCAACAAGGGAGGTTTCCATGCCGATTTTTATCTCGATCATCATGGCAACGGCTATTCAACTGCTTTCAGAAATTACAACTACGAGACGGGCGTTCAGGAGAGCTTTTTCAGCAAAGAAGGCAACGGCGATATTATGACTCTCGTAAACGAGCTTACCGAGAATTACGCCGCAACAAAAGACAATGGCTACATAAGCTTCTTTACGTGCAATCACGACAACCCGAGAATGTCCGCATGGTATGACGAAACCGAGCTTAAGATCAACTTCTGTACTATATTTACACTTCCGGGCGTGCCTTTCCTTTATTATGGTGACGAGATCGGCATGAGGTATATGTCGGAGCTTACGAGCAAAGAGGGTGGTTTCTCGCGCACAGGTTCGCGCACACCCATGCAGTGGACAAACGGCGTAAACAAGGGCTTTTCGAGTGCATCGCCTGATAAACTGTATCTGCCGGTTGATCTGAAACTTGACGCACCTACCGTTGAAGCACAGGAGAATGACGAAAACTCACTGTACAACACCGTTAAGCGTATTATCGCTATTCGCAAAGAAAACGAGGAGCTGTGCGGAAACGGCGATTTTGAAGTTTTGTACGCTAAGGAGAAAAAGTATCCGTTTATTTTCAGAAGAGGACGTTTTGTTGTCGCAGTGAACCCGAAAGCTGAGGACGTTTCAGTCTCGCTTGATATAACCATGAGTGAAAAGGTATTCGAGATAGGGAATACAACTGTTGAAGACGGAACTGTTTCGATGAGCGGTCAGAGCTACTGCCTGTTTAAGCTGTAGGAGGTGCGATGAGTGAAGGAAGACATTACCACCATACCGATAAACGACGTGTTCGAGCCGAAGGTCGGCTGCCCGCTGTGCCGAATGAGAGATATGCTTGAGGAGCGTTCGACTGTGTATGTGACGGGCGCAGCGATGATGGAGCCTGACGTTCGAATAAAAACAAACGAGGCGGGTTTCTGCCGCCGGCATTTCGGCATGATGATAAAATGCGGAACGCGTTTGTCGAACGCGCTCATTCTGCAAAGTCATCTTGACAAGATCAAAACTGAACTTATTCCGAAGGACGTAAAGGGAAAGCCCGACAAAAAGAAGCTTGCCGCGGTAAAAACGCTGACGCAGACCTGCTTTTGCTGTGATAAGGTGAACTGGGGCATGGAGCATATGTTTCAGACAATTTTTGCAAGCTACACAAACGACGCGGAATTCCGCAGGCTGTATAATTCTCAGCAGTTTATCTGTCTGGAGCATTTTTCCGATCTTATGACGGCAGCAATGAACAGAGGTATTTCGGGGAAATTGCTGCCTGATTTCTACAGCGACACATCTAAGCTGTGCGGCGGCTATCTCGAAACACTTCACGCGGATATATCGCATTTCTGCACGATGTTTGATTACAGAAGCAAAGGGCAGTCGTGGGGCAACTCGAAAGACGCTATCGAGCGCAGCATAGAATTTTTGACAAGCGAACCTGTTATAGACGAGAGTGCGGAACAAGATGGTAAAAATTGATAATATCGGTAATTTCGATTTGGCGCAAACGCTTGACTGCGGTCAGGCGTTTCGCTGGAGAGAGCAGCCCGACGGAAGTTTTGCGGGCGTTGCAATGGGCAAAAAGCTTACGCTTACTACGAGCGGCAGCACACTTCAGATTGACGGAATTGACGAGTCGGAATACAGCAGCGTGTGGGCGGATTACTTTGATCTGAACCGCGATTACGGAGAAATAGGCAAAACGTTGTCGAAGATTCATCCTGTTTTGCGCGAGGCATTCGAGTATGCGCCGGGTATTCGCATTCTCGAACAGGAGCCGTGGGAAGCGTTATGTTCGTTCATCATATCTCAGAACAATAATATTCCGAGAATAAAGCTTATTATTGACAGGCTTTGCGAAGCTTTCGGTTCACAGATAGAGGAGAACTGTTACTCTTTTCCGAGTGCAGAGAAGCTGGCATCGCTGTCTGTTGAAGAGCTTGCGCCGATAAAGGCGGGGTTTCGTGCAAGATACATATTGGACGCAGCGACAAAAGTGAGCAGCGGCGAGATTGACCTGAACGCGCTGAAAACCGCGCCGCTTGACGAAGTGAGGTCAACGCTCATGACAATAACGGGAGTGGGTCCGAAAGTAGCAGACTGCACGATGCTGTACGGACTTCACCGGCTCGAAAGTTTCCCGCTTGACGTATGGATGAAAAGAGCAATGACAACTCTATTCCCGGAACTTACCCCGAGCGATTTCGGCGAATACGGCGGTATTGCCCAACAATATATTTTCTACTTCATCAGGGGCGGCGGCGGGTTGCACCCGCGGGC
>CADCOF010000069.1 GCA_902802975.1 uncultured Ruminococcus sp.
AACGGTTGGGAACCGTCCCCGACGGCTGCGAAAGCAGACGTGACGGAGGGGTTATATTTCGGAAATTTTTTGTTTTGGCACAGTCTGCATTTATAGTTATTAGTTAGATTTATATTATATAATAGCTGCTAACCACCAACTCTACTTTGAGTAATTATTTATGTATCCTACTATATAATTTACAAACATTATGAATTTCACACCCCGATGATTGCGTAAGTCACGATTCCAAGTCAGAAATTTTTGGCTTTATTTTTAAAAAGTTGATGGAATTTTATTGACGTATAATGATTTTTGTAGTATCATAATTTTGAGAATCTATAACCGCAAGTCAATGCTGCGGCAAGATTTTGCTTGTTTAGTATCACGCTTACACTTAAATGGAGATATTTCTATGAAAATTATTATTGTTGGCTGCGGTAAGGTAGGAAGAACTATCGCCGAACAGCTCAATGGCGAGGGGCACAGTATTACCGTCGTTGATATCAATTCGAGGAACGTAAACCGCCTGGCGGAACACCTCGACGTTATGGGTGTTGAGGGAGACGGCGCAAGCCGTGATGTTTTAAGCGATGCCGGCGTTGAGAATGCCGACCTTGTTATCGCTGTTGCCGATGAAGACGAGCTGAATCTTTACATTTGCCTGCTTGCACACTGCAGCGGCGCAAAAAACACGATAGCACGTGTTCGCAAGCCAATATACCACAAAAATATCAGTGAAAGTCAAGCAATGAGAAAGGCTATAGGTCTTTCTCTGATGATAAATCCCGAAAAGATCGCTGCGCTCGAAATGAGCCGCTTGATTCGTTTTCCGTCTGCCATTGAGGTTGATTCGTTTGCGCGCGGGAACGTCGAAATATACACTCTGCGATTGAAGCCGGATCATTTTCTTGTAGGAAAGAAAATCGCGGATATCGGTCTGCTCAAAGGCGATATATTTAAAGGTGAGTCGCGTATTTGTTTGGTGGAGCGTGACGAAGAGATCACTATCCCCGGCGGTGATTTTGTCTTTGCGCCCAATGATAAGGTTTCGTTTATTTGCAGACCACAAAAGGCAAGCTGGCTTTTCAAAAAGTTTAATAAAGCGTCTGCCGTGAAAGCAAAAAACGTAATGATCATAGGCGGCAGCCGAACAGCGTATTACCTTGCAGATATCTTGAAAGAAAGCATCAATGTTAAGATAATTGAAAAAGACCCCGCGAGATGTGATGAGTTGTCCGATCTCCTGCCCGGAGTAAATATTGTCAGAGGCGACGCTCTCAACGAGGAGCTGCTCAACGCTGAAGGAGTTGAGAAAATGGACGCCATCGTTACACTTATGGATCTCGATGAAGAAAACATCATGCTTTCGCTGTATGCAAGGCAGAAAAGCAACGCAAAATGTATTACAAAAATTGAACGCATTGTTTTTGACAACATTGTCGATACGCTGCCGCTTGATTCAGTTATCCGTCCCAGAGAACTTACAGCCGAAGCCATAGTTCAGTATGTGCGTGCCGTAAAAAATTCCGAAGGAAGTAATGTGCT
Source organism: uncultured Ruminococcus sp. (assembly GCA_902802975.1). Taxonomy (GTDB): domain Bacteria; phylum Bacillota; class Clostridia; order Oscillospirales; family Acutalibacteraceae; genus RUG592. The sequence continues at coordinate 1,528 of CADCOF010000069.1, forward strand.
GTCGCTTTATAAATTAAGCGACGGAAAAGCGGAGGCACTGGAATTTAAGATTTCATCAAAGGATAGTCCCGTTGTTGGTAAACCACTGAAGCTTCTTGATTTTAAAGATAATTTGCAGATAGCATGTATTACAAGGCGAGGTAAAGTGATCATTCCGAAGGGTGAAGACACAATAGAGCCTGACGACTTGGTTATTGTAGTTACAACGCAAAAGGGTCTGCAAACTATCGAAAATATACTTCGGTAATAAGAGGGATTATTGTGAATAAACATCTTGTTTGCTATGTATTGGGATGGGTCATGATAGTAATAGGCGCAATGCTTAGTCTACCTATTATCGTTTCATTTATATATCATGAAAGTGATTTTCTGTATTTTGGTCTGCTTGCAGCGGCGTGTATGGCTGTAGGTCTTATTTCGATAAAGATCAAGCCTAAAAACACAACGATGTACGTCCGAGAAGGATATATATCGTGCGCTTTGACTTGGGTGCTGTTAAGCGTTATCGGCTGTCTGCCGTTTTACATCAGCGGGTCGATACCTGATTTTACCGATGCACTGTTTGAATCCGTATCGGGTTTTACAACAACGGGGGCTACGATTCTCGGCACCAACCGTCAGATTGAAGACTTAAGTCATAGCATGCTGTTCTGGCGCAGTTTCACAAACTGGGCAGGCGGCATGGGTATTCTCGTGTTTATGCTTGCGGTTATTTCTCAGCTTTCGGGGCAGTCGAACATGTACCTTATGAAGGCAGAAAGCCCGGGACCTGTTGTGTCGAAACTCATTCCGAAACTCCGCGGCACGGCGGTAGTACTTTACGCAATTTACGGCGTAATGACGCTGATCGAATTTCTGATGCTGGTGATAGGCAGAATGCCTGTTTTCGATGCGCTGACAGTGTCGTTCTCAACGGCAGGCACTGGCGGCTTTTCTATTAAAAATGCCGGACTTATGGCGTATGAAGGTCACTATTACTGGCAGGCTGTCGCAACGGCATTTATGTTTTTGTTTGCGGTTAATTTTAGCATATACTACTTGATTATCACAAAAAAATTCAAGCAGATATTATTATCGGAGGAACTTCGCTGGTACTTCATAATTTTTGCAGGTGCGGTAATACTAATCGGGCTTGATCTCACAATAAACAAAGTTTATGATAATCAGCTTGATATCTGGCATCACGCTGCATTTCAGGTGTCAACATATATTTCGTCTACTGGTTTTGCGTCAAAAGACTATGATTTATGGCCGTCACTTTCAAGAACAACGCTAATGATTGTAGCTTTGGTAGGTGCATGCGCGGGAAGTACGGGCGGCGGACTTAAGGTGAGCCGTGTTGTAGTACTTGCGAAAAGTGTAATGCGCGACATCAGGCAAATGCTGCACCCTAATTCAGTATATACAGTTAAAATGGACGGAAAGGCAGTAAAAGAAGACACTGTACGCTCAATACATGTATATCTTACGTTGTTTGTATTTGTATTTGCATTATCGGTTGGAATATTATCGCTTGACGAAAAAATGAATTTCGAGACGAATTTCACCGCGGTAATAGCAACAATCAACAACATGGGACCGGGTCTTGCAGACGTAGGTCCGACTAAAAACTTTTATGAATATTCAACGATATCAAAGTACGTATTGATATTCGATATGCTTGCCGGGAGGCTGGAACTTCTCCCTATGCTCCTCCTCTTCAACGTAGAATGCTGGAGCAATAAAAGATAAAACAAAAAAGGAGTGCTATAAAAATGTCTCAACGAGATGGAAACAACTACCCTCCAATGCAAAACGGAGGTCAATTTGCCCCGCCGCCTTATCAGCCGGTCGCTTATCCGAATCAGCAGGGAATGCCTCCGCAGGGCGGCTATATTCCAAATGCTCCGTATCCGCAAATGATGCCAATGAACGCGCCTGTAGGGTACGGTTCGCCAAATCAGCATGTAGTTCCGCAGGGGGGCTATGTGCCGAACGCGCCCTACCCCCCGCAGATGATGCCCAACAATAACCCGCCTGTTCCGAACAGGTATCCGCCGCGCCAGCCGGCACAAAACGCTGCACAGCAAGGAAGACTCAACGCAAACAAAGCTCCATCAATTGCAAAGGCTCCGCCGCGCCCTGTTGGACTCAGCATTGTGCCGCCTACCGCCACAGGCTTCGACGACAGACCGGCAGAGATAGATAAATTCAGTATTCAAGGATACATTACAGGTCTTAACAAATTTCTCAAGGCGTGCAGCACTCCGATGACGCTTTCTATTCAGGGAGCATGGGGCACGGGAAAGACGTCCATCATGCAGTTTGTGAAGAAGCCGCTTGATGAAGACAGCAAGATTAAGACGGTTTGGTTCAACACGTGGCAGTATTCTCAGTTTAACATGGATAATTATCTCGCAGTATCGCTGCTGTCGGGTATTATCGAGTCTCTGGAGCTAAAGAGCGACGCCAACAAGAAAAAGTTCCGCAAAGTTGTAAATACACTCGGTCGTGTAGTCGGAAACGCTGCGCTTATCGGTCTTGAGGCTGTTGCCGGAAGTCAGGCTGCCCAAATGGTAAGCAGTGCAGAGCAGAAAGCCGAAGCAAACGACTACAATCCCGCAAAGGCTATTACAGAGCTGCGAGGTGAATTTGCAAACTGCGTTAAAAAGGCATGCGAAGAAGGTCAGCTTGACAAAATTGTTATCTTTGTCGATGATCTTGACAGACTGGAACCAAAAAAAGCTGTAGAACTGCTTGAGGTGCTCAAGCTGTTCATGGACTGCGAAAAATGCGTATTCGTACTTGCTATTGATTATGAAGTTGTATGCAGAGGCGTTGCCGCAAAGTACGGCAAACTTGCTGAAAATGACGCGGACGCGCTCGAAAAAGGCAAGAGTTTCTTTGACAAGATCATTCAGGTGCCTTTTAAAGTTCCTGTTGCGAATTATAATATTGGAGATTACATCAGCGATCTCTTCAAGCAAATTGGTATTACCGGTCTTGGTGATGACAGCGTTTGGTATGAAACTGTTATCAAGAATTCTATAGGAACAAATCCCCGCACGATAAAGAGACTATTCAATTCATTCCAGCTGCTAAAATACATTGAGGACGCTACCGGCAGTGACGGCACATACAAAATGGACTGGAAGGATAAGAAGAGCGTAAAAATGCTTTTTGCATCACTCTGCCTGCAGCATTCAGGAGAAAATATTTATAATTATATAGTGATCAATGCCAATAACTATGTTAGATTTACGGGCATGAACAAGAAACAAGAAAGCGTTGCGTCGAAGAAGAGCATTCTTGATTTGTTTGACGAAGAAAAGACATATGAAGAATTGAGCATTAAAGACCCCGAGTTTGGCGACACTGTTGATGAGGACGAATACATCAGCAACAGAAAGGTTCTCACCATGCTGAAAGACACGGTAACGGGTGGTGCAGATAATTTCGATGATTTTGTAGGAACGCTCACGCTGACAGGAATCACATCTACAAACAGCACCGGCAGCAGCACAGCTATATCAGGTACGGTTTCGAGAAGCGGGCATAATGTGGGCACAGCGAAAGAACTAAACCTGGAACACAACTCGGAAAACGATCTTAACGCCATTATGAAGTCGATTGACAGTGCTTTGAACAACTCCGCGAAAAAGAAGCTTTCAAACCTTGCTAAGGGCGGTATCTGCGTAACGTATGAGCTGGCTGACAGCATTATGATCAGAATATACGAGAAAAAGCCGAACGGATTCTATGCTTACATTTACGCCGATGAAAAAGTACTCAAGCCTGAGATGTACGCAGAGGAACTGAAAAAGTTCCGGGAAAGCCCCTACTATTCATACACAATCGGAAGGCTGAGACTCGGCATAGACAATGGCGATACGGAAGGTCTCAAGCAGCTCGAAAAGTTCATGAAGAGTTTTAATGCAAAGCTCGGAGCTAAAGACACAAAGGCTTAATATAATACAGATATATCAAACGTCGTTTAAAATATCCTATTGAGTTGGTAGTTGTTAGATTCAGATCAGATTAGCTAATAGATACCAATTACCAACTCCGCTTTGAGTAATTATTTATGTCGTCTACTAAATTGTACCATAGCAGAATTTAAAAATTTAAAAAAATTCAAAAAAAGTATTGACAATTCCCCTACGAGGTGATATAATATATTATGTCGTTGGGGAATTGTGTAACGGTAGCACGACAGACTCTGACTCTGTTTGTTGGGGTTCGAATCCCTATTCCCCAGCCATAGCCTCACCAATGAGTGGGGCTTATTATTTCGAGGTGTGGCTCAGTTTGGTAGAGCGCTGCGTTCGGGACGCAGAGGTCGCAGGTTCGAATCCTGTCACCTCGACTCGTGTTTTTACTCCCAAAAGCTTGATTTTATCGGGCTTTTGGGAGTTTTTTCTTGTTGTTTTCCAATAAAATCCATAGGTCGCCGCACTTTTCGACCAATTGCTTTTAGGACGAACTGATCAATTCAAGTGACTTTATATCTCGGTCAAATTTTGAGTTCAAGCTGATATTTATAAAAAAGATTATTATTGTAAATTTGCACAAAAAACTTGTTCGATTTTTGGCTTGCATTATTAAAAGATATGTGGTAAAATTAAACTGCCAAATAATTTATTCAGTTTAATAGAATTCTCCGAAACGGTGCATATTTTGTTACCGTCAGGTAATGTTACCCTTTTTCGGATTTATTTCACACTCCAGTTTTATGTTTTGAAAAAGACATAAGCTCTCTGGGGTGTGATCCGGATACCGTTATCTTTTTTCGGAGAATACTGAATAAATTGTTTGGCGACAATCGGAGCTTGTGTTTTTTTGGGCGCA
>CADCOF010000070.1 GCA_902802975.1 uncultured Ruminococcus sp.
AAAAGCTGCTATACCGAAAAAGTAAAAGCGCGAACCGGGAGCGACGGTTGGGAACCGTCCCCGACGGTTGGGAACCGTCCCCGACGGCACGCCGCTATTTATAAAATATGTTACCCACAATCCAAACGGCAGCGGCGATGCATACCGCTGCCGTAATTACTATGGTGATAATTGCAACAGTGGGCATTCTGCGTGAGCGCAGCCGATCGGCGGTGTCATCGGGTTCGGGCGCAAAAACAACCGTATGCGTGCGGACAGGTTCCTCGATCTCGTCGGGGCTGCCCGCACCGGTGTCTATGTTTTTCAAAAGCTGTACTCCGAACATTCTCTCGGCAGCGTCCGGGTCGTCCGGAAGAACCAAAACATATTTGTTCCCCGTTTTGATCAGATAGCCGTCCTCACCGTCTTCGTTAAGCACGCGCTTGTTTGAGTCAACGGAAAGACGCGCTTTCGTAAAATAATCCGAAAGAGCCGTCATTATGTTGTTTTCTCCAAAAAGTGACAGCCCTCCTACTATAATCACCAAAGATGATTCGTTGAGCGCGCGCCGAAATTTCATTTGCATATCTTTCGGTGATACAGCCGCATATCCCGATTTAACGGTGATATTTGTCATAGTTCTGAATTTCTTTTCAAGACTGCGCTGTATGTAGCCCGTTTTGTATGACGAATAATAAACTATCGAACAGTTCATATTTGACTAGCCTTTCTTATTTGTCGAGATAAACAAGTGTTACATCGCAGATTACAGGGTTGTGATTGCTGAACCGAAAATCCGTATCTATCGTTTCGATATTGTCAACTAAGGTGTTCGGTGAAGTAATAAACCCGTCTGCGGAGTATTCTGCAGTATCGCTGCCGCTGTTCAGGCGGCGAACCGTGGGCGCGGACGCGTCGGTGCAGTATTTCCAACCGCCTGTCAAAATTTCGGTAGACAGTTCCAGCGGAGTAAAATTATCATCGCTGCTGTCTTCGTATTTGTCGTGCGGCACACTGGGCAGCTGCGCATTGAAACCGCCCGCCGCTATTACGTAGTTGCCATGTGCATATTCTTTCTGCATGTATTCACATAATGCTTTATACGATGATTCGCGTATTGAACCATCGTCATATTCTTCAAAATTAGTATTAATAAGTACAAGCTCTTTGCCGCTGTCACCTAGCTTTATATGCTCCGTCAGCATACACGGCTTTCTGCTCCATGCAGACGCCGGACTGCTCAGCTCGTTGGGAAGTGCTATGCGCGCAGCTTCGTCAACGCTGCACTGCGTGACTGTCATTAGACCCGATACAACCTGCCCCGTGCTTTTTCCAATTGGCATGGGAACATACACACAGCTTAAATCCGGTGCAAAAGCATAAGTCCGCTCCGATAAGCCGTTTGATAAAAGCATGTGCTGATCTATCAGGCATGATCTGTCGGAATGTATATCCACCTGCTGGAAAAAATTTACATTAGCAGCTCTGTCTGTGCAGAGTTTTGTGATTTTCGTCAAATGATCTGTGATCTCTTCAACATTGGCAGGTGAGTTGTCGCTGCCGCCGTCAAGATAATCCGAGTGATCTTTCCCCATAGCACAGTAGGCAATGTTGTATGTCATAACTTTGATAGTGTCACCCGGCATTATTTTTGCGGAAGACTCCCCGGTAACATTAATTGATTCTGTATCTTTGGGAATATATTCGTTTTTTGTCAAATAATGAAGTCCTGCAGCCAAAGCCCCGACGGCAAGAACGGCAGCGATCAGAATTGTTATTATGATCGATTTGATTATTTTTTTCATATATGTGTTTTCTCCTCGTTGTTCGTTTTTGGAAGTATCAATGAAATTCTTGTTCCGAGTTCGTCGTAGCTGAGTACTTCAAAAAATCCGTTATGCTTATCTGCTATCCATTTCGCTATAGAAAGACCAAGCCCGTAACCTCCGCTTTGACGGTTCCTTGCCGGGTCGCTGCGATAAAAACGTTCAAATATTTTGTCGATCTCGTCCTGCTTGATTCCTATTCCGTGATCCTGCACCTCAATCGAAAAATATTTCTCATCGCGGTTTTGCAGCCTGAGAATAATATCTGTGCCTTCGGGCGAATATTTCACCGCGTTGTCTGTCAGTATTCGAAGGCACTGCTTTATCAGTGCAGAATCAATTGTGGCGGTGATATCTGCCCGCAAATCGAGGCTGAAATTATGTGTTTTATCTATCATAACAAATTCATCGTAGATATCACAGATAAGCTGGTTTATATCTACTTCTTCAAAACGAATTACTGCCCGTCCGCTGTCGCCTCTTGCCAAAAAGAGTAAATTTTCCACAAGCCTGCTCATGTTTTCCGCTTCACTTTTTATCGAGCCTATGGACTCGTCGAGTATTTCTTTGTCATCTCTGCCCCAGCGATCGAGCATGTTGGCGTATCCTTGAATAACGGCTATAGGTGTGCGCAGTTCATGTGACGCGTCGGATACAAAGCGAATCTGGCTTTTGTACGACTCTATGGTGCGCCTGAGCAGATCGTTTACAGCGTCCTCCAAGCCTGCAAGTTCTTCTTTGTCGGTGTGTATTTCCAACTCCTCACCGCTGTTGATATCTGCGTCCGTTATATCAATATTTTTCAGAGCTTGGGCGGCTTCCGTCATATTAAAAAGCGGACTTAAACGCGCATACGTTTTCCGCGGAATAACTATGCACGAGTACACAAGCACGCAGAACTGAACGCCAATCAGCGTCAATGCCGAAACAGCCAGAAACCAAAAAAAGCCGCCTGCGTATACCGTGCTTGTACCCGAATTGCCCGAAACTTCAATCACTGTTGTTTTGAGCGATGAAAATAAGCCTTGTGACCTGTCTCTTACAATATTAATGTTATCAAACCACGAAAAATATCCGTTCACACCTATTTCGGCGTTGTACAAGACGGCAAAACTAAACAGAACCGCATACATTATATCAAAGAGAATACCCATTACAGCCCGTGCTATCAATTCTTCTACACATATCTGAAACGCTATGGAAAAACTTCCCGGACGCTGCCGCTTTGGTTTTTCTGTTTTCTCTTTTTTTTCTTTTATCTCTTTTATTTTATTCTTTATCTTGTCTTTTATTTTGCTATGTTCCCGGTTCGAAAGTTTTGCTTTAATTGTCTTTGATGACATAACCAACACCTCTGACCGTGGTGATAAGCTTGACATGGAATCTTTCATCAAGCTTTTGACGCAAATACCTTATGTATACATCAACAACATTAGTTTCACCGGCATACTCGTAGCCCCATACATTTTCCAATAATGTATTTCTTGACATAACAATGTTTTTATTCATCATCAGCGTTTCGAGCAGTGAAAATTCTTTTGCGGTCAGATCAACCGATACGCCGTTATATGCAACAACGTGTTTTTCTGTATCGAGCGTAATGCCGCTGCAGTGCAGAACCTCATCTGATTCTGATTTTTCGGGAGAATGTTTTCGCAGCGTCACGCGGATACGCGCCAGAAGTTCCTCTATAGCAAACGGCTTTGTAATATAGTCGTCGGCACCCATATCAAGCCCCGATACTTTATCCATCACGGCGTCACGCGCCGTCAGAAGAATCACGGGAACATCGGAATATTTACGAACACGCCGCAGTATCTCAATGCCGTTTATCCCCGGCAGCATGATATCAAGCAAGATCAGATCGTACTGACCGCTTTCGGCCAATTCAAGACCTTTTCTCCCTTCGTGAGCTTTTGTGACCGAATAGCCCTCATGTGTAAGCTCCAACTCAACAAAACGAGCAATTTTCTCTTCATCTTCCACTATCAAAATTTTCTGCATTTTGTCCCCTCCAAATTAACGTTACTACTATTATAACCGAGTTTTCTCCAAAAAACAAGAGTTTGTGTCTAACATACCACGGCTTTTGAAAAAATGGCAACCGCAATCCCACCGGCTTTAGACGGTGGGGTAAGGTTGACTTGTTCGTCAATATCAACAAATTTGCGTCGCCTTGGAGCGGCGAGGGAACATGGTGCAAACCGGAGCTAAGGGGCATTTTCTGCCA
>CADCOF010000071.1 GCA_902802975.1 uncultured Ruminococcus sp.
GGCGGCGGTGACAGCGCAGCTGCTGTTATCCAGCTCGGTTTTGCCGACAAGATGAGCCACATCTCAACAGGCGGCGGCGCATCGCTTGAATACCTCGAGGGCAAGGTTCTTCCAGGCATTGCTGTAATCGCAGATAAGTAATATAAAACACTGTATATAATTAAAAACAACGGTAATTGCTGCAAATATCTGCATAGCTTGGCAGGAATTACCGTTAAACATTATATAATAATAAAGGACTGATATTTTATGAATAAAGCACTCAGAAAGGCAATCATTGCCGGTAACTGGAAAATGAATAAAACTCCCTCGGAGGCAAAAGCTCTTCTCGAGGAGATAATCCCGCTCGTTAAAGACGCCGACTGCGAAGTTGTAGCCTGCGTTCCCTACGTTGATCTTGCGGTTGCGATCGAAACAGTTAAGGGCACAAATATCAAGATTGGCGCAGAAAACGCTCACTGGGAAGAAAAGGGCGCATTCACGGGCGAAATTTCAACAGGTATGCTCAAGGAGATCGGCGTTGATTACGTTGTTCTCGGTCACAGCGAGAGAAGACAGTATTTCGGCGAGACAGACGAGACTGTAAACAAGAGGACAAAGGCTGTTCTTGCAGCGGGTCTTACTCCTATCGTTTGCGTTGGCGAGAAGCTTTGGGAGCGTGAGTGCAATATTACCGAAGAGGTAATCGGCCGTCAGATCAAGCTCGATCTTTTTGATGTTTCCGCCGAGGACGTTAAGAAGGTAGTTATCGCTTATGAGCCTGTCTGGGCTATCGGCACAGGCAAAACTGCTACTTCTGATCAGGCTGAGGAAGTGTGCGCATTTATCCGTGACGCTCTTGCAAAGCTTTATGACAAGGCTACAGCAGACGCTGTTACTATCCAGTACGGCGGTTCGATGAACGATGCAAACGCAGCAGAGCTTGTTTCAAAAGAAAACGTTGACGGAGGTCTTATCGGCGGCGCGTCGCTTGTTGCAGAGAAGTTCGCAGCTATTGTAAAGGCTGCAAGCTGCTGATTTGTCAAAGAGGGTATTTTAGATGAAAAAACCTGTTATACTTATTATAATGGACGGATACGGCATTGGTGAGGCTTACGAGGGCAATGCAATACTCAAAGCCAACAAGCCGAATCTTGACAAGCTGTTCTCGGAGAATCCCATTACTCAGATTGGTGCGTCCGGTATGGACGTAGGTCTGCCTGATGGACAGATGGGCAACAGTGAGGTAGGTCACACAAATATGGGTGCGGGCAGAATTGTATATCAGATGCTCACGCGTATTACGAAGTCGATCAACGACGGAGATTTCTTTGAGAATCAGGCACTTGTTAATGCAGTTGAAAACTGCAAAAAGAACGACTCCGCACTTCATCTGATGGGTCTGCTGTCTCCGGGCGGCGTTCACAGCCACAACACTCATTTGTACGGTCTTCTCGAAATGGCGAAGAAGAACGGACTCAAGAAGGTGTATATACACGCGCTGCTTGACGGCAGAGACGTTCCGCCGTCCTCGGCTGCCGATTACATGAGAGAGCTTGTTGCAAAGATCGATGAGATCGGCGTAGGCAAGGTTGCTACAGTTGCCGGACGTTACTATACAATGGACAGAGACACCAACTGGAACAGAGTCGAAAAGGGCTATGCTGCTATGGTATACGGCGAGGGCGTTATGTGTGAAGACCCCGTTCAGGCTATTGAAAATTCATATGCCGACGGCGTGACAGATGAGTTTGTTATTCCGATTGTGTGCGACAAAGAAGGCACGGTTAAGGAGAACGACAGCATGATCTTCTTCAATTTCCGTCCCGACCGCGCACGTCAGATTACAAGAACATTTGTTGATGATGAGTTCAAGGGCTTCGAGAGAAGAAATGGCAGATTCCCGCTCAACTTTGTTTGCTTTGCCCAGTATGATGAGACAATGCCGAATGTTTCGGTAGCATTTGGTCCCGAAGAACTTACAAACATGATGGGCAAATATATGTCGAGCCTCGGAAAAACTCAGCTGCGTATTGCAGAAACGGAGAAGTACGCGCATGTAACGTTCTTCTTTGACGGTGGTGACAACGAGGTTTACTCCGGTGAGGACAGAATTCTTGTTGATTCCCCGAAAGTTGCCACATATGATCTCAAGCCCGAGATGAGCGCATATGAGGTAATGGAAAAGTGCGTTGCGGCTATCGAGAGTGACAAGTACGATATGATAATCCTGAACTTTGCAAACTGCGACATGGTAGGTCACACAGGCGTATTTGACGCAGCGGTTAAGGCTGTTGAGGCTGTTGACGACTGCGTAGGCAAGGTCACTGCGGCAATTGCGGCAAAGGGCGGCGTATCTGTTATTACGGCAGATCATGGCAACGCCGACAAGATGATTGCAGAGGACGGTACACCGTTCACTGCGCACACAACGAATCCCGTTCCGTTCTGCGTTGTGGGTTATCCCTGCACACTCAGAGAGGGCGGCAGATTAGCTGATATTGCGCCGACAATGCTCAAGATTATGGGCATCGATCAGCCAAAGGAAATGAGCGGCAAAAGCATAATAATCTAGCGGCATGCGGCGTGCCGTCGGGGACGGTTCCCAACCGCCGCTCCCGGTTCGCGCTCAAACTATGTGCAAATCCAAACTGAAAAGCCCGCGCCCGGCATAATGTTGGGCGCAGGCTTTTTGAAATTTTAAGCCTTTTATTGGAAAAAGCCAATAGAGTAATAGAGTTTAGGGATGAGATGTGAGATATGGTAACACAACTCCACTCTCCACTCTCAAAACTCCACACTAAAATAAACTCCACACTAAAAAATAAAATGATTAAAACGGAGAATAATATGGAATTTGAAGAAGCCAGAAAAAGAGTTGACGAGCTGACGCAGCAGCTCAATTATCACAACGACAGATATTACAATCATGATGAACCTGAAATAAGCGACTACGAATATGATATGATGCTCCGTGAATTGGAGAATATCGAGTTGCAGTTTCCGCAGCTGACAAAAGAGGACTCTCCGACAAAGCGGGTAGGCGGCGAGCGCGCCGAAAAGTTTTCTCCCGTTGAACACGCTGTTCCCATGCAAAGTTTGCACGATTCGTTTTCGTTTGACGAACTGCGCGATTTCGACCGCAGAGTTCGTGAGACTGTGGGCGCGGTGAGTTACGTCGTAGAGCCTAAGTTTGACGGGCTTTCGGTGTCTGCGGAGTACCGTAACGGCGTTTTTGTCCGTGGTTCCACAAGAGGAAACGGCACAGTTGGCGAGGATATAACGGAGAATTTGAAAACAATAAAGACACTTCCGATGCGCCTTAATGAGCCTGTGGAATACCTCGAGGTTCGAGGCGAGGTTTTTATGTCGGACGAAAGTTTCGAGAAACTTCTGAAATACCAGGAGGAAAACGGCGAGAAGCCCGCAAAAAATCCGCGAAATGCAGCAGCGGGCGCGCTCAGGCAGAAGGACAGCAAAATCACCGCACAGCGAAACTTGAGTATTTATGTGTTTAATATTCAGCAGATTTCAGGTGAAGTGATATCCGGACATAAGCAGGGAATCGAGTATCTTGCACAGCTTGGTTTTCCGACATCGCCGTTTGAGGAAAAATTTGACGACATCGAGGACGCGATAAAAGCTATCGAGCATATCGGTCAAAACAGAAGTGATTTTGATTTTCCGATAGACGGCGCAGTTATCAAAGTGGACGATTTTTCTATGAGAGAAGAACTCGGTACAACGGCGAAATATCCGAAATGGGCTGAGGCGTATAAATACCCGCCGGAGGAGAAGGCGACTGTTCTGCGCGATATCGAGATAAATGTAGGAAGAACCGGAGTGCTGACTCCCACAGGCGTTTTTGACCCGATATTGCTTGCGGGAACAACCGTCAGCCGCGCGTCACTTCACAACGAGGATTTTATAAAAGAAAAGGATATCCGTATCGGTGACGAAGTAATACTGCGCAAGGCGGGGGAGATAATTCCCGAAGTGGTCGCGCTGCACAAAAGAGGCGAAAATACAAAGGCTTTCGAAATGCCGAAGGTATGCCCGTCCTGCGGTGGTGTGGTCGTTCGCGAAGAGGGCGACGCTGCTGTTCGCTGCACAAATACGGCGTGCCCTGCGCAGCTGATGAGACATCTCATTTATTTTGTATCGAGAGACGCGATGGATATTGACGGACTTGGCCCCGCATTGCTTGAGATGCTGACTGCTAACGATCTTGTGCATTCGCCGGCTGATCTATATAAGTTGAAAGCGGAAGATATAGTTAAGCTTGAACGAATGGGAGAGACGTCTGCGGCAAATGTGATAAATGCGATTGAAAAATCAAAGTCGAACGAATTGAGCAAGCTTGTTACAGGTCTGGGCATACGTCTGGTTGGCAGCAAGGCGGCAAAACTGATTTGCAAAAAGTATCCCGATATCGATAAGCTGATTGAAGCAAGGGAAGAAGAGTTGACAGAGATCGACGGAATCGGTTCTGCAATGGCAAAGAGCATAGCGGAATATTTTGAAAAGCCCGAAACAAAGACGCTTATCGAGGAATTTCGTGCGCTGGGCGTGAACTTGACGGAGCCTGTCGAAGAGACTGCGGGAAATACTTTTGAAGGAAAAACGTTTGTGCTGACAGGCACACTTCCGACAATGAAAAGAGCGCAGGCGGCGAAGCTGATAGAATCGCACGGCGGGAAAGTATCATCGAGTGTATCGAAGAAAACCTCATATGTAGTTGCGGGAGAAGAAGCCGGCAGTAAGCTTGAAAAAGCACTGAAGTTGGGCGTGACCGTGATTACGGAGAGTGAGCTGCTGCAAATGATCGGTTCTTGAATTTTTAAA
>CADCOF010000072.1 GCA_902802975.1 uncultured Ruminococcus sp.
CGGCAGTGGAGACGGTGGCACGCCGCAGGCGTGACGGAAGGAGTAAAACAAGAAATTTTTGTGCATTTTTACTTTTTTGCTCATTTACAGGTAACACATAATTTGATATTTTCTATCGTCAATTTTTACAACAATAACAGAATGAGACTATCCGCTTATGTATAATATACCATAAATCTATAAGTCGGAATAAGATTGCTGCGTGATAATATGTCTTGTTTTTAAATAAGTTTTAAAAACAAAGGACTTGCTTTTTTCGGCAAGTCCTTTGCTGCGGTATTGCATACTTTGCAAATTTGCGTTATAATAAAAAGAAAAAGGCAGCGGAGTTTAACCGCCGTCTTTCCGCTTGGCGGGCGGAGCGCTCTCACGTTGAGCTATGCCTTTTTGTCGGGCGGCAAGCCACTTCTTCCCCTGCGGAGGGATATTCTGTAGTATGAACTACCGACATCTATATTATACAGCAACAATTACGTTTAGTCAAGGAGTGCAAAATGAAAACTTGTCTCATGTGCCGACAAAAGAATATAGACTATTACGGCTTGTGTCCGGAGTGCAGGGAACTTAACAGCGTAATGAGACAGCAAACCTGCGATCTTATCGGCAAAACCGCCGTTGTGACAGGCGGCAGGATTAAGATCGGATATGCCGTGTGCCTTCGTTTGCTTCGCTCCGGTGCGTCCGTTATCGCAGTAACTCGATATCCGAAAACGGCACTGGAGAATTATCACAGCGAGCCTGATTATGACGAATTCAAGCACAGACTTTTTATTATAGGCTTCGATCTTCTGCGTGCCGATATGATCGGTGAACTTATCTCAAAAATCTCAAAAATAGAAACGCTTTCGCATGGTAAAATAGATATTCTCGTCAATAATGCGGCGCAGACGGTCAAGAAATCCAACGAGTATTATCTGGCACTGCAAGCTCACGAGCGTGAACTGCTTTCGGAGGGTGAGAACTGCCAGCTCATTCTTATGAGTGATACAGAAAATTCACTTATACCCTTTACGTCGCTTTCTGATTATGGCGAGGCTGAAAACGAAAATTCATGGGTGAGAAAACCCGAGGCGATAAGCGCAAAGGAGCTTTTGGAGGTTCAGCTTATCAATGTTACCGCACCGTTCCTGCTTACTAACGGACTTCGTAAATATATGCAGCACGGCGGCAACAAATTTGTGATAAATGTGAGTTCGGTGGAAGGACGATTTAACACTAAACAAAAGCTTGCACGGCACGTTCACACAAATATGGCGAAAGCTTCTCTGAATATGATGACGCATTCCATAGCCTCTGATTTCGCAAGAGATGGGATATATGTCTATTCGTGCGACCCGGGGTGGGTATCGAATCAGTTTCCGCCGGGATATGAGATCAGCAAAAGCTTTGAGCCGTACCTTACGTTCGATGACGGCGCAGCCCGTGTGCTGTATCCGATCGTCAAAAACATCAATGAACCGACAGTCAAGGACAGCGGCTCGTTCTATAAGGACTACAAAATAATTGATTATTGAGGAGATCGGGAATGTCATTTTTTGATAGAATATTTTCACCAAAGCAAAACGATAGTGTTCAGGATACGAGCGTTCTCCGTATGGAAGATATTTATTATCCGGAAGAATACACTCCGCAGGCGGCTGATGTTAAGCATATCGAGCTTACCGAGAAGGAGGCTGTTCGTCTTGGGTGGTCGTTCAGAAAAAAGTCAAAGCATATCCGCATAACGAATTACCACGGCGGCGAGACTGATGTAACGGTACCTGCCATGATTGGCGGCAGAAGAGTTAATGAACTTGGCAGCGGCTGTTTTCAAAAAACGAATGTTACAAGCGTTGAAATGCCTGATACCATTGTAAAGATCGGCTCTGATTTGTTTAACCGCTCAACGATCAGGAGAATTGTATTTTCCGATAATATTCGAGTTATTCCGGCAGGCTTGTGTCAAAACAGCTTTTTGCTTGAAGAGGTGCATCTTCCGCTTTTGCTCCATGTGATAGGAGATGGTGCTTTTACAGCCTGTCGTAAGCTCAAGCATATCAAGCTGCCGAACCACATTACCTTTGGTCACAGCGGCAAAGAGATTTTTTATCAAAGCGGGATAGAAAGCTTCTCGTTTAATGCAAAGGAGTATTTCAATTATTACTTTGATAATGACCGTTTCAGAGACGGAAGCTGGTTTCAAAGCACGCCTATGCGTTCAAAATATAAACTTGTTGCGCTGCCGATAAAAGAGCCTGATACTATTTGTGTTTTGATGGTAGGAATAAGAGCGAATGTTAAATTTCCGAATGGCAGCAGAGTTGTTATGTGCAGAAACTCCGTCAATAACGATTGTATGCTTGATTTTTCGGACTGTTCATCCGTTTCGTTTAAATCTAATGTTTATATGAATGATCTTTAC
>CADCOF010000073.1 GCA_902802975.1 uncultured Ruminococcus sp.
CGGAATCGGCGGCGGCTTTATCGTAGGCTGTGCCGAAAATTGCGGAATTGACGGTGGTTTTATAGTATCACTTGGCTTGTTCAAATCCACACTGGGCGGCTCTTTTGGAACTGAAGACATAAAGAAATCATCGAGTTCGTGCGGCTGTGTTTCGCTTGACCCAAAGTTGCTTGAATACATTCGGCTGAACTGCTCGTTGCTTTTTTGAGCCTCGATCACCTGCTCCTGAACTTCTCTTATTTCCTGCTGAACCTGTTGTACCTGCTGAAGCTGTTGGCGAAAATCCTTAACTTCTTCGAGCTGCTGCTGAACCTGTTTCAACTTGTCCTTAACATCAACCTGCGGCGGCTGCCCCGCGGTGCTTGTACCGAAAAAGAAACCGTCGTCATCGTTATCCTGATTTGATGAACCCGAAACCTGATCATACAAACTGCCAGCCGGAAAACCCCCTCGCTCTTGGGCAGGTGGTGCAGCCGATACATTTCCTTGCTGCTGCGCTTGTGCACTGCGAATAAACTGAGGCTTTTGAACATATTCTTCTTCTTTTTTCGGTTCTTCTATGCCAAGATCGCGTCTATACTGCGCAAACGGATCCTCTTTATTCTCCGCAAGAAACTTATCGGCAAACGTCATCTTCTTTTCTTCATGAATGCCGTAGTCGAATTTTTGCTCCATCATCGGTTTTGCCCGTGGAGGCTGTGCCATATTGTTTGCCGGAGGCTGCGGGCGAACAGGAGCTTTGTTAGCCGCTGCGCCCATCTGGAACGGTGGTTTTCGCTTATTATCTGCCGATTTTGAACTCTCCTGCTGTGGTGCTGCATTATCTGAGGAGGTGTTTTCTGCGGGAGTCGGTTCCTTTACAGTTTTTTTGCCATGAAGTGCCTGAAGCGGTGAAGTATGTGAGTCTGCATTCTTTGCCCATTCATTTATCTGCTCAAGTGAAATAAACGATTTAAGTATCTCATAAACACCGATAACACCCATGAACACACCCGCAATAGCCATAGCTACCCACGCATAGGCAAATATTTTATCGGCATCGATATCTACCGCTTTCATATTTTGAATATATTTGGCAATACTAACTATCACCAGAATCAATCCAATTAAAATACAGACTAACCCGGAAATAACATCACTGGTCGCCTCGCGCCGCTGTATTTCAAACATAGCTGAAGCAACCGGACTAAAATCAATATTCCGCTTTGGTGCTTTCGCTTTTTTTTGCTTTTTAGGCTGAGTTTCCGCTTGATTATTTTGTTCATTGGCGGTGGGCTGATTTGTATTTTTGCTCACACGACTCCCCCCTTACATTATTAAGACTATTATACACTAATTCATTTGGAATTTCAATAATAATACCATTTTTTTCAAAAAAAAACTGTATGATTTGTGAGTCGATTCTTCCAATATGACCATCATCTAAAATATCTGTACAACTGACAGCAAAGCATTCCGTTATAAAGCTTTCGTCTTTTATCGGCGCGTCTTCCGAAACATTTTTCAAAGTCATCATCGGGACATATTATATTGTACTCCCAATTATCTTTTTTAGCGAAATTTTGTCCCATTATTCGATACAGCTCTTCTGCTGCTTTGATATCAAGCAGTCGCTCACCGTATGGAGGATTACAAATAACAATCCCTGAGGAAGAGTCCTCACAGAAATCACGAATATCTCGTTCGATAAACTTTATTCGATCTGCAACACCTGCAAGCTTTGCATTTTCACGAGCAATCTTCAATGAACTCTCATCGATGTCATAACCAACTGCTTGAAAATCGCTGTCACTGCGATACTGCATCAACGCAAGATTTCGTTCATCTTCCCAAACAGCAGGCGAAATAAGCTCCCATTTATCACATGCAAATTTACGCTGAAGTCCCGGACAAATTCCCAAAGCCTTTTGAGCCGATTCAATCAAGATTGTTCCCGAACCGCAAAACGGATCGATAACAAATGTGTCCTTTCTAACGCCGCTAAACTCCACCAAAGCTGCAGCCAATGTCTCCTTCATCGGTGCTGCGTTGGAGACAGCACGGTACCCGCGCTTGTGGAGCGGTTCGCCTGATGTATCTATCATAACGCTCACTTTGTCCTTATATATAAGGAAACGTATCTTGTAAGTATTTCCACTTTCATCAAGCATTCCGTGAACTCGATATGAAGATTTCAGGCTTTCTGCGCAAGCTTTTTTTATGATGCCCTGACAGTCCGATACACTCATCAATTTTGACGAAAGACATTTTCCGGTAACGGGAAATGCGGCATTTTTCGGCAAATAATCAGCCCATTTCACTGCACGCACACCTTCATATAATTCATCAAAGCTTCGCGCCGAAAATTCCGCGCAAACGAGCAACACTCTTTCTGCAATTCGACTTCTCAGATTAGCACGAACAGCGATATTTTCACCGCCCGAAAAAAACACTCTGCCGTTTTCAGCAATTACATCACATGCACCCATAAATTTAAGTTCATTCGCCAACAACTTCTCAACGCCCATAAGACATGGTGCCGCATATTTGTAATTGCTCATATGATCACCCCGTTGCAATGATCGATCTCATGCTGTATTATACATGCCACAATTCCTGAAAAATGACTCTGGCATTTGTTAAATTTCTCGTCTTCATACGAAACATCGATCTCTTTGAAACGTTTTACACTGCGTTTTCCATCAAGTGACAAACAGCCTTCCTCATGCGTATAAGGTTTTATTGCTCTAATAATTTTTGGGTTTATCATAATCATATTTATATATCCAATATCAACAATAATTATATTTTTGTTAACACCGATCATATTTGCAGCCATACCCACACACTCTTCCCTGTGAGCTGCAAGCGTATCTTTAAGATCGGCAATAACATTAATATCATTTTTATCAGCGGGGACAGATTTACGCCCAAGTGAAAATATATCTTTATTAATGGGTCTTATCATAATATTACTCCAAATTATTTTATTTTTACAAAATTATTAAGTAATTACGCACATGTAAATTATAGTACAAATTCATATTAATGTCAATCAAAGTAATGTCACAAAAATCACTCGCTATATCGGTCATAACTATATACCGTACTTTTTTGAAAGCCGTTCGAGCTTTTTATCTATCGGACGCGCCAGAAAAAGCAAAAAGATCACATTGGATACACAGTATACAGCCGTTATTGGCATTGCTGTCACAACTAACGCCAAATATCTTGACGTAACAAATGTCCCGTCATACCACACAGTTGTCCATATGTCCATAAATAGTGAAAATGCAACTCCGGATAAACCCCCATAAACGATCAATGCCGGCTGCGACTTTTTTAGAATTTTCGCCATAAGTCCGGCAAACGCGCCGATAACGCCCCAAATAAACATTTGAAAAGGTGTCCACGGCCCCTGCATGAAGAAAAAATTCGAGATAAACGCCGATAATGCGCCGCACAAAAAACCCGACTCAACGCCAAGCTGCATTCCGCAAATAATTACAACCGCACTTACCGGTTTGAAAAACGGTATTGGCGCAAATAATGACCGCCCTAAAACAGAAAGCGCGGTTAATGCTGCCAGTATTACCATTCTATGGGTACTTCTGTCACCCTTCTCAAAAGTGACAAAGAACGCCCCGCATGATAACAGAACTATTGTCAAAGATACGAGCAAATAGCAGCGATCTTTAAAAACAAAAACACCTGACGCAATACATAACGGAATTGTAGCAAAGAGTAGTGTATATTTTATTGTCGATCTCATCTTTACACACACTCACTTTTTTATAAATGATCTGAGTATACGTTTTTTCTCTGTAGTAAAGAAATTCAGACCATTGAAAAAATCACTCGTGGTTTCTGCCGAAACAATTTCTCCATTGAAAAGAAAAGCACATCGATCTGCGCACATTTCTGCCATTTCGGTATCATGCGTCACTATCACAACAGTTGTACCGCTGTTTTTTAGCGAAGAAATAATTCCGCACAGCTGCATAGTTGTTTTTCTATCCATTCCCTTAGTCGGTTCATCAAGAAGAATCAGATCCGGAGATACAGTCATAAGCTTCGCAATACCTGAGCGCTGAATTTCGCCTCCGCTTAGATCAAATGGATGACGATCAAGCAAATTCTCAAGGTTCATTGTCTTAATAATATCATCAGATATTTCTCCTGACAAAAATAAATCTTCACGGACAGTAGACATCAAAAATAGGTCTCGAATATTCTGCGGCAATATCACGCATCGACGATATTTAGTTTTTATTTTACCACTGCTGCATTTATATACTCCTGCTATCAAATTCAAAAGCGTAGTTTTGCCCGAACCATTGCCGCCCAAAACAGCCAAAACCTCACCTTTTTTTACATCGAGTGTAAGTCCACGCAATACCGCCATGCCCTTTTTGTCATAAAAATAATAAACATCATGTAATGACACCATAATATTCTTAGCATTACTACTATTTATCTCTATATCATCAATCAAATCCTGTATCATTTCAGATGTACAATATTTATAAATGTACAGTTGACAAGAAAGAATGTCAACAGGAATTATGTCCGAATCATTAGCCACTTTGATTTTTCTATATATTCTGGAAACTGCAGGAAGCAAATAATCGGGAATATTTTCATCAATTACAGTTTCTTTGGGGGATTTACAAGATATTAACTTACCCTCGGAAAGCACTGCGACTTTGTCGGCGTCAATAAAAAAATCATCTGTCCGATGTTCCGAAACTATAATCGTAATACCAAATTCTCTGTTAAGCCTTCGAATATAATCCACTATCTTCTTTGAGGATATAGGGTCGAGCTGAGCGCACGGTTCATCTAAAATCAATATTTCAGGAATACAAATAACTGATGCTGCCAAACTTAGCAGCTGCTTTTCCCCGCCGGAAAGATTACATATTTTTTTATCAATCATACCCGACAAACCAAAATACAACGCCAATTCGGCAACTCTGCACCTAATCTCCGAACTTGGAAAACCAAGACTTTCAGCTTTAAATGCAAGCTCGCGCCTGACTGTTTCGCATACCAACTGTGTATCGCAGCTTTGCGCAACAAAACCAATCTTCTCTACAGATTCTCTCTCATCAAGATCAGCAATTTTTTTGCCAAACAGTACAATATTGCCGGAAACATCACCTCTTGGTGCTATTTCTTTCTTTAACAGCTTCAACAGCGTACTTTTACCACTCCCCGAATCACCGCACAATAATATAAATTGACCTTTTTCAATTGTAAGATCAATATTCTGCAAAGCAAGTTTTTTTTGATCCGGATATCGAAAAGACAAATTAATAATTTTCATAAGTTACCCCATAACGAAAAAGAGGCATCACAATGATGCCTCAAATATCTGCAAGCACTCTCAAAACTGAATAAAGCGACAAACAAAGAAGGAACCAAAGAATTGGTCAAGCTTTCGACCTATTAGTACTGCCAAG
>CADCOF010000074.1 GCA_902802975.1 uncultured Ruminococcus sp.
CGCGGATTCGGCAGTATCGTCTACTTTCAATTCGATGATAATACCGTCATCTTCCTTCCTGAACGGATAGAAAATGTAATCTACACACCCTGTTCCGGCGTGTTCCTCCAATCGGATATCGTAAAACTCTCTTGCTTGCAAATAGACAAATGTAATCAGCTTGGATAGTTCTGCCTCACTGCTGTACCTTATCAAAGGGCTTTCCGTATTATGCGCACGTTCCAGAATCTCGGTCATCGTGTCGATATCGCCGTTCTTTGTGGCAAGCAGCATTCTGCCGGACTCAACAGCCAGTCGGTACATATAACCGAAGTCAGACTTTTGCCTGACCATGTTGGCAAACTGATCCATCAACTCTTTATTCGGAATGAAAACACAGCCATTAAAATAACTCAGGAATCCATAAACCACCATAGCGGAATAAATCTCATCTTTTGTTTTCAATTCCATAGAGGTAGAAGCGTATTCCTGTACATTGGCAAGAATGGATTCACCGGTCATCATCACAGCAATATCGTTCTTTATGTCGTTAATATCATTTTTTACATAATAATAAATCTCATCGTAAGGACCTGAACTCGTCCAAAAGCTGCCAAGATGATTGTATGTGAGTGCGCCGACAATTGATCTTGGATTATACAACTTTCTGCCCGAAATCGTCTGATAGCCGTCATACCACAAAGTCAAATCATCGCGTGAAATGGAGGGGCTCTCGTTTTGCTCCAAATACCGTTGGTATAGCTCGTCTACTTCCTCATCGGTAAAGCCAAAATATTCACTGAACTCCTTCATGGAAGCCATTGTGAATTCAAAGAACATATTCAACTCCGATCCACTGGAATACTTGGCAATCGGAAGAACCCCCGTGATATATGCCATTTCCACATAAGCCTTATCCTTGAGCAGTGCATTAAGGAAGTTGCTAAACGCTTTCTTGTCATCATCAGTTGCAAAGCTCTGGTGGAAAATATAATCCCACTCGTCAAAAACAAAGATAAACTTTTCCCCATGGTAACGGCTATATATGCTTGTCAATGCGTCCCACACAGTGTCATTTTGAGTGATTTTGGCGTTAGGATAAGCATCAACTAAATCGTCTAACAATTTGTTTTCAATTCTTGCAATATATTGCTCATATGAGTGACAATTCCTCGGTGTTTCATTAAAATATATATGAATGACATTGTGATTATTCAAATGCTCACGATACCAAGGGTATTGAGAAACCTTTAGATGATCAAATATCTCACTACTGTTTATTCCCTTGCCGAAAAAAGCGGCAATCATATTTGCCATCACGCTTTTGCCGAATCGGCGCGGTCTGGTAATGCAGACATATTTCGGACTTTTGCCGGATGTACCTTTGTTCCTTTTCGGCAAATCATTTCTCAATTCTAATATCGGAATTAAGCCCCTGATGATATCAGATTTATCCACATAGTATGTGAGTGAAAAGTCCTCCCTAAACAATCCGTATGCTGTTGGATCATTTAAATAAATCCCCATGCAATTCCCTCCACCATATATAGATTCCTCTGTTATTATATAACATCGTGCAGGAAAAGACAATATCTAAACACTTTTTTATTCTAAAACAGTATAGTAGGGTGAATATTATGTCTTTTCATTCATGAGCCCACGAAGCACCGAATCAAAGGAAGACTTTATTTGATATTGGATACTGTCTGGTTTTCACTTTCATTTATTTTTAACTTTATCAAAAATGGTGAGAAGAAGTTTGATCTTTTTGGTATGGTTGCTTAACTTTATTTTGTGCATTTTCACGAATGCGCCGCTTTTATGCTCATTTATGGTTTAATATGATTACTGATGTTGTATGACAAGTGATGCTTTTTATTTGAACAATAACGCAATAAATATCGTTAAAATCATTATTTAAAGTCATAAATAATATATTTATGATCAAAAACAAATTATCTGTTACATCAAAAGTACTATTATCTTAACATATTACATAAAATTAATAAATATTAGATAAATTGAATAATATAGTAATAAATATTATCTTTACACTTAGTAAAATCCCAAAAAGTTGCGTATTTACATTTTGATCATTATATGATATAATATTAGCGTTAAATCTCATATTTGATATTAAGCTTCATTAGATCATATATGAAATTAACAAAATAATATTATATAAAAAGGAGTGTTACTATATGACACCTGCCTCAAGAGAAGAAATTTATTTAGCGAAGCTCTGCGGAGAGAATTGGGAACTTCCATATCCGGCATCCCGATTGGAGTATTACTATGCGAAACTGTGCGGAATGAACGTACCTCTGCCTGCTGAGCCTCTATCCCGTCCCGAGCTGTACCTCGCCTATCTGTGCGGAATGGATGTGAAACTCTCCAAGCCTGTGAGCCGCAAGGAGATGTATATGGCGAAGGCCTGCGGAATGCCGGTAGGAGATTTGCCCAAACCGATATCAAGATCAGAGCAGTATTGGGTTCGTATTACTGAACCCAAAGAATTCACTGGAACATTGCCTATGACATTTACAAGTTCCAAAGGATATTTAATAGATTTCCGTGTCTACGGAAATATTTCTCAAATCAACACAAACAACGAAATTCACATTTCAGAAAATAACTTCTGTGGTTTAATCGATGGCGAAAACTTCACATTGCCTATTTATTGTCGTTCTCCGTTTAATATAGAAACACCTGTGGTTAATATCTGCATCGGCTCTGAGCCTCTCAGAAAAATTGGAGAAATCGCGGATTACATTGATTTTCATAATCAGCAAATTGTAAGAAAAATTTTCAAATATCAATTGACTGGTCAGGAATTCTGGACACTTTACAACGGCAACTATTTCTCAACAATACTGGATCAAATTGCCACAAAAGGACAAGGAACACTGTATGCCAGTCATTTTCCGCCAAATACATTTTCGTATAATACTGGTGTCGCTGCGTTAAAAGCTGTCAGTATGAACTTAGGTAATTATGCAACAAACATTGATGAGTGGAAATCTTACCTTGCCACACAATATAAAGAAGGTACGCCTGTCACAATTTGGTGTATTTTATCACAACCTGTAGTCGCTTCCCTTCAAATTCCTCCAGTCCCAACCTATTTCGGTACAACTACCATTCATTGCAATTCAGATGTGCTACCATCACAAATGTATATCAAATGTTGATAACATGTAACTATTCAGTCCCCCTGAAAGGCACAATAAACACTTTTGCGCTTCTGAATGATTAAAAAAATAACGATTTAAAATAAGCTTAGGAACTATGCAGAATTTAATCAGTCTTTTTCTGCCTGAAATTACAGTATGCTTGCGTGCTTTGGCAAGTGAAATGTATCAATTATTTCTGCATAGTTCCTTATTTTATATATATCAATTCAAAAATTTGAGATAAATTGGAGCGTATCATTTAAAAACAGGAGGGGACTGAATAGTTACGATAACATTATTTTCTTATCTTGGTCAATCAGTTTGAATTTGCTTCTCCTGATAAATTAGTTTTGCATGATGCGTATTGACACGTTGATCTTTTGGAGGCAGTTTCATATAGTCGTTATAAATCTTTTTAAGAATAGCATCATAATCAGAAGGTACAAAAAATTTAATATTCTCAAATTCTAATTCTTTTGCTTTACCAAACCACTCTCTTTCAAACAAACATTTATCAAGCGTGGACAAGTATACAGCCGCATAGCAGAATACACTATAATTCTCTGATACATCCTGACTGTCGTATTTCGTGATTGCTTTTAGCGCCTTTTCAATGTGTTTTTCTTCATTAAGAACTCTTTTAAACAATCCAAAATGATTATGTAAATAATAAATTACATAATTCATCATTCCAAGTAGAGATCTTTCCTTTATTAGATAATTTTTTGCTATAGCTATTTTATATACAAATAATTCTCTTTTAAATGTATTTAAATATGAATGCTTTTTATTCATAGGGTAAACATCAAGAGCAAAAATATCTATCCAAGGATAGCATTCTATTATTTCCCCTGCAGAAAATGAACGTTGAATTTTTATTTTTGTGTCGATTACTCTCATTTGAAGCTGTTCAGGTCTATCACCTTTTGGCTTATATTTTCCAGCACTGAGTATAAATCTATTTTCTTGATTACGGTGTAAAAAATCCAACAACTTCATATAGTCGTTTCTTGGCATCCATAAATCTATATCATCGTCCCATGGGATAAAACCTTTATGTCTAACAGCTCCAAGCAGTGTTCCGTATGCCAAATAATACGTCAAAGATTCCCGGCGACAAATATGGTCAACATATTGTAATATTTGCAATACTTCATTTTGAAGTTCTCTTGTGGTATCAGTCTGACAGGTCATTACGCTTTCCTCCGGCATCTCATACTACTGGAACATTTTCAGACACTCTTCAAATATTCCATAAAATTCTGCTTGTTTTCCAAGGCGGTGGTGGTAGGTCTACCGAGATCCTCACGCGCGCCTATGGAGCATTTGACCTCAATCAAGGACAACATATTCCGATTTTTTGCCGTTTCCAATTCCCTGTCGAGATCAGCAAAATTATCCACCCTAACAGCGTAAGGATAGCCGCAGGCCTTGGCAATCGTCACAAGGTCGATTTTTGCTGCAACCGTGGGCATGCCGCCCACGGTTTCATGTGCGCCATTGTTGATAACCACGTGAATCAGATTTTCCGGAGCGTTTGCCCCCAGCACGGCCATGGCGCCCATGTGCATTAGCACTGCGCCGTCGCCATCCACGCACCACACGCGGACATTTGGCTTCTGCAGCGCCACGCCCAACGCGATGGAAGAAGAATGTCCCATCGAACCGACAGTCAGAAAGTCGTATTGATGCCCCTGTCCGTTTGCTTCACGGATTTCAAACAGTTCACGGCTGGCTTTGCCAGTCGTGCTGACAATTGGGTCTTCCACACTCACCGCAACAATGTGGCGAATAATGTCTTCACGCACCATCTGATTGTTGTTTTTGTATGTCACCTTACCGTCATAGGTAAGCGCGTTCTTACCTATGACAAAAGCAACGTCCTTACCGCGCGCGAGAATTTCAAGGAAATCCTTCATGGCGTCGATAACCTCTTGATCAGTGGTATCCTTTGTAATAACGAACGTCTTGATGTCCATATCCTCCAGCAGTCTGACCGTAACCTCACCCTGATAGATATGCTGCGGTTCGTCATGCGTGCCGGGCTGTCCGCGCCAACCCACGATAAACACCGTCGGAATAGCGTACACCTTATCGTTGAGCAGCGACGCGACGGGATTGATGATGTTCCCCTCGCCACTGTTCTGCATATAAACGACAGGCACTTTTCCCGTAGCCAGATGATACCCCGCTGCCAGTGCCGTACAGTTGCCCTCATTGGCGGCAATGATGTGGTGCTGCGGGTCGATACCGTAGGTGTTCATCAGATAATTGCACAGTGCCTTAAGCTGGCTGTCCGGCACGCCGGTGTAAAAATCCGCGCCGATGATTTGCGTTAATGTTTCGACTTTCATACATTCTCTCCTACTATTTGATGGTACAGTTTGTCAATTGCTTCTCCGTCCAATGCGACAGGGTGATTTCTCAAGCGCGTGGGATTGACCGAACTTTTTAACACGGCAAAATCCCCGTCATGCGCCACCGGAACGGACAGTTCCAGCGCGTCCACGAAGGCGCGGAATTTCTCGCACGCCTTTTCCGCTGTATCGCAGTCCATTGCCTCCGCGATTTCGCCGAAAGTGCGGGCAAGGTAGGCCTCGCCACGCTTATCCACGCACTTATCCGTATGTTGCAGCATCCACGGAAACAGTGCACGGTCACAGAGGGCGGCGGCGTGCCCGTGGGCAATGTCGTACAAACTTGTCAGTTTGTAGCACATCGCGTGTCCCGCCGTGGTCTGGGTGATATTGATCGCCTTGCCGGCGAGATTCGCCGCCCACAGCATTGCTTCACACGCTGTCGGTTCGCCCAAAAGATAGCCGTCCCGATGCGCCAATATCAATTGCATGGCATCGCGCGAATATTCCTTGCTTTCATCGGTGCTGTTTACCGACCAGAATGACTCCAGCGCGTGACACAGCGCGTCCAGCATGGTGCTTTTCTTTTGGTAAACCGGCAATGTTTTCAATACGCTGCTGTCCATGAGCACCGCCGACGGAATGCAGCTTTCGTGCGTGACCGACTGCTTGACGCCGTTGTAATAGATCACCGCGTAGCGCGTGGCCTCGCTGCCCGTACCCGCCGTGGTGGGCATGGCCAGCAGCGGCACGTCGTTCGGTATGATGGTCTGTTCCAGATAGTTTTGGCTTTCATCCATATTGCTGTAGAGCTTGATACACTTCGCTACATCTATCGCGGAACCACCGCCGACTGCCGCAATAGCCTGACAGCCTTCGCGACGGAAAAGCGCCACGCCTTCCACCACCGATTCATACAGGGGATTGGGTTGAAAGCTGTCAAATATCACAACCCTCACGCCCAATCGCTCATTAATCGCGGCAAAATAATCTTTGATTTTCAGAAATTGCAATGACGCGTCGCACACCAGCAGCAGTGTTTGAATTTTTTTGTCTGTCAGCCAGCGGCCGAGCGACTGATAGTTGCCTTCAGCCGTGAAAATAGTCTGATTTGCCATTCCTTCACCGCCTTATTCTTCGGGAATGAGCGTGATGATGTCCTTGATGGACATACACTTGTCGTCGCATTCCTTCGCACGATGATTTTCCAGAATCGTCCTTGCCGCATCCTGCATAGCGGGGAATCCGGTGCGGGTGAGCTGGTTGGCATAGATGATAATATTAGCGCCGCGTTCCTTGAATTCCTCCTCGTAAACCGTATTGAAAGAGGTCGGAACCAGCACAATGGGAGTCGTCTTGTCCTTGGCGCGGAACTTTTCGATAAATTCAAAAATTTCGTCAGGCTCCTTACGGCGGCTGTGAATCATAATCGCGTCAGCACCTGCTCCCGCGAAGGCAAAGGCGCGTTCCAGCGCGTCGTCCATGCCACGCTCCAGAATCAGAGATTCAATGCGTGCGCAGATCATGAAGTCGGCAGTTTTCTGAGCGTTCTTGCCGGCGCGAATCTTGGCACAGAAATTCTCGATGCTGTCCTGCGTCTGCTGCACTTCCGTACCGAAAAGGGAATTTTTCTTAAGTCCTGTCTTGTCCTCGATGATGACCATCGAAACGCCCATGCGTTCGAGCGAACGCACGGTATAAACAAAATGCTCGGTCAGTCCGCCGGTGTCGCCGTCGAAGATAATCGGTTTGGTGGTGACTTCCATGATATCGTCAATGGTGCGGAAACGGCTGGTCATATCCACTAGTTCGATATCCGGCTTGCCTTTGGCAGTGGAATCGCAAAGAGAACTGACCCACATGGCGTCAAACTGATGGGTGCCACCGTTCTGATAGACTGCTGTTTTCTCTACAATCAAGCCTGTAATACCGCTGTGTGCTTCCATCGCAGTGACCAAGCCTTTCATGGCAAGCGTCTTTTTTAGGCGGGAACGGCGCACATCAGGCAGCGACATTTCTGCTCTGGCTCTGTCCTCCAGTGCCTTATATTTGGGATCGTTGGAATGTGGAAATTCTACCAGCTTGCCGCCGTAAGAAGCAAGTATTGACACGACTTCATCCCTCACCGGCTTTTGGAAACCGTTCACCCAGTCGTCGCCGTGAACCACAATATC
Source organism: uncultured Ruminococcus sp. (assembly GCA_902802975.1). Taxonomy (GTDB): domain Bacteria; phylum Bacillota; class Clostridia; order Oscillospirales; family Acutalibacteraceae; genus RUG592. Next base: position 7,684 of record CADCOF010000074.1, read on the forward strand.
CGGCTTGTACTCTTCCAGATTTTCTTTATAGGAAAGAGTTTTCTGCTCCACTACCTTGTAAACACCCGCTATATTCTCAAACATCACTCTGCGTTCGCTCTCAGGTACCAGAGGGAATCGCTTGTAGCCCGCAACGGCTTCGTCTGACAGCACACCGATGATCAGCTTACCCAGTCGTTGTGCTTTTTTGATGATGGCAATATGGCCGCCATGAATGATATCGGTGGAGAAGCACATATAGACCGTGCGATGCTCCACTTCCTTGAGTTTAGCGGAAACGACCGCGAGATCTTCGGGATTGTCGATCTCAGCACAGAGCATATTATCCACATCTATTGCATGGATGTCAGCCGCGCCGTCCAGTTCATTGAGCGCGTTTTCCGCATATACCTTGCGATTACCTTCCTCACAGAATGCAGCAATTTTGTCAAGCCACTGTCGCCATGCATCCTTCGTCAGCTTGTAGAGAGGCTGAGCCGCCATCGCGTCATTGAAAAACTCAATACCGACCTTCATGACCCTGCCGTTTTTGACCACGGCCTTGAAATCCTTCTCAGGAAGCGGAAGCGTCGAGCTGACTGTCATACAGGAGCCTTCATATTGTACTACACGGTCAAAAACTTCATTTTCAAACACCAGATCGCCGTGCATCAGTATAATATCGTCATCAAGATATTCCTTGGCACAGTAAATGCTGAAGATGTAATTCGTTTCGGCATACTCCGGATTCTTGACAAAGGTGATGTGCAACGGTAAATCCAAGCTCTGGCAATAATTGACCAATACAGCGTCAAAGGCACCGGTTGTCATGACGACTTCTTTAATCCCTGCATTGGCAATCTGCCTGAGCTGACGTGAAAGAATTGTTTCATTCCCGCTAATTTCGGTCATACATTTCGGATGTTCCGAGGTAAGCACGCCCATACGGGATCCAAGTCCGGAATTTAAAATGAGTGCTTTCATAATAGTATTCCTCCATTTTTATGATATGTATGATTTTTCCAAATCTATGTAGACATAATTATGTCTCGGCATCTGCTGCTCCTTTGACGGAAGCTTTCTCCAATTTCCATAAATATGTGCCAGATATTCATCGTAATGCTCAACGCCATATACTTGGATATCTTCAAAATCGTACAACTGCGGTTCTCCGTAAACAGACCGTTCTATGATTTCTTTATCGCGATATGTGCTCATCGCACAGGTAACATATTCACAATCGTCATAATCTTTTTGTTTACATTGTGTGTCAATTCTCTTGAGTAAAGTCTGCACAGGAATGATAAAATCCGGTATAATGCGTGAAACTATTATCGAAGCATTCTTAACAAAAGCCCGATCTTTGCTTAATGCACACACGCGAGTAGCTAGCAACATATTGAGAAAGTCGATTTTCTCGTAATACTTTTTACTTTCCTCAATGGTATTGCCCATACCATCGAGCGGAAAAACATCAATAAAAATACCACGCTTACAGATTTTTCGGGCTTTCTCAACATATGTCGTAGTGGCATCATATAATTTGCTGCAAGGATAAATATAATCGCTTTTCTGTGAATACGGCGTTTCCAACACATACTTGTTATTCGAATCACTAAAAATTTCCATCAATCTGTCATAGTCTCGACGCGGCATTCCTACATCGACATCATCGTCCCATGGTATAAAGCCATGGTGACGTGCCGCCCCCAACATAGAGCCTTCTATCAAGTAATATCTTAAGTGATTGGATACACAAAACTCATGAAACCAGCTTAACATATCGAGCAACTTCTGCTGCAAAGGAGTCAGCATAGTTTGTCACCTCATCATCTTTTCTGTATAATTTAATGTCATATGGATATTCTGATACAATTGATATTACTGAAAATAACAACTAAGAATTATCTCGGTTATATGGTAGATATATCATCTGTCTCTCATTTGCAGAAAAATGAAGACGCATATCCTTTTACCAGATTCCTCAAATAAATATAGCTTGAATTGTGCGTGATAATACTACTGAGAATATAGACTACAATTGCTACTACCAGTTGCAGCAATAACAGTACGACTTTGTTGATATCCAGCATTCCAACCAGACTGACAACCACACACATCAACACCGATATCAGCAGATTTGGCAGCAGATCTTCGATTTGCATACAAAAACGATAGTTGAGCATTTTTACGTTAGGGATCGAATTAACGATAATCGCAATGAGCGTACAAATGATAAAAGAACAGGCTAGTTGAATCGGCGAGGTGGCTAAAAAAACAAACAGCAGTATCGTAATGAAATACCCGGTTTTTTTGATTATCTCCATTTTCAGGTAAACATCGCTTCTGCCCATAGCCTTGATGGTTTCACAATTTCCCACATGAATCATATCAAACATGGAAGTGAGACAAAAGATCTTGACATATGGCACTGCCGGCATCCATTTTTCTGTGAGAATCAAATATATAAAACTGTCAGAAATGGCAAAGAAACCCAGCATCAACGGAAAAGCAACATAAGAAGATATCCGCATAAATAGGCGTGTGTACTTCAATAACGATTCCTTATTATCCTGATATCGGGCAAGAACCGGAAACAAAACGGCCGCCAGGGTTTCTGTAGTGGTAGTTGAGATCAATCCGGGGAAGCTCCTGCCCTTTGTGTAGAATGACAGATCACTTGCCTGAAACCTTAAGCTGATCACAATCGGATTGGCCTCATTATAAGCAGTTGCGATTAACGAAGAAAGAAAAATCTTCCATCCGTAACTAAACAGCGTCCTTAATTTTTTGAGGGACAACTTTGGCACAAATTTTATTCTTGTAATAACGCACAGAATAATGGTATCTATTACCGTATTTGTCATTTGCTGTGCTACGAGAGCCCATGCGCCAAAACCGTGTTTTGCCATCGCAATGCCAACCACCGCAGAAATGACGGTGCCGATTATTGTGGCAAAAAAGAATTTTTTAAAGTCCAGATGAACAGAGATATAGGCACATACAATGGATTTCAGTGCGCTGACCGGCAGAATTAAACCCATTACTCTGAAAATGGGGGCCAGTATTGGCTGATGATAACCGTTCGCGATAAACGGAGCTGTTATAAACAGAATAATATAAGAAATGGCAGCCAAACCTAAACTGAAGTACAGAACGCTGGAAAAATCAACTATATCTGCCTCTTTTTTTTGAATTAATGCAGTATTAAACCCACCGGATATAATAATATTGGCAAACGCAAAGAATATCGTTACAATTGACACCACGCTGTAATCCTCTGGCAATAGAATTCTGGCAAGCACAATTGACACAATTAACGTAACAAATTTTGCTATGATTCGTTCGCTGAATTTCCAGACTACACTGGAAATAGCCTTGCCTTTGATAGATGCACCTGACACATTGTCTGCCCCCAAAAATAGAAATATTATCTCATTGCTGTCAGCGATAAGGACGCGGATAGCATTATCCGTCAGTTTTCTTTGCCGCGCTTTAAATAGTTCACAATATCACTCGCGATGTTTAAAAATCCGGTGCGTTTTTGCTTGCCGATACTTTTCCCCGCCACCGCAATAATCCACCGAAGTGGCAAAGGAATATAATCGGCATATCTGAGATAAGAATATTTCCGACTCAGCTCATCAATACACCGATCACATGCATTTCTGTACTCAGCGTGCCGGTATGAAGACGCATACAACATAAAGGCGCATTTGGCAGAATAGGCTTTTGCCAAACGGACGAGACCTTCCTGATGGTTATGCTCAAAATCACGTTCCATTTGAAGATTAATGTCGAGTGAATCCATACAAAACTTGACAGAATGTATCCCGCTGATGGAATCCTTGCGTATGCGATAATGATACAGAGGTTCTCTGGTATATGCGACACGTTCCGATTTCAGAAACAACTTATAGGTTGTCGCTTTATCCTCGCAGATTACCCCTTCCGGATACCTGAGCTCCTCAAACAGTGAAAACTTGTAAAGCTTATTCCATGCACTCCACCCGATGGAATCGCTTTTGTACATCTCGTGAACTGCTTCTGTACCGCTAAATACAACTATCCCGTTTTTCGTCTTCTTTGCTTCCGCTCTTTGGTACTGTTTGCCGCTGAACTTATCAAAATCGCACGCAGCAATATCCGCGTTGTTTTCACGTAATATCAATAACAGCCTTTCGATGAAATTTTCATCGACTGCATCATCACTGTCTATAAAAGCGATGTAATCACCGACAGCATATTTCATACCTTCGTTTCTGGCGGAAGAAAGCCCCCCATTAGGCTTGTGAACTGCAGTTACCCGCCGATCTTTTACCGCATATTCATCAACTATCTTTCCGCAATTGTCCGGAGATCCATCGTCCACCAGAATAATCTCAATATTGGTGTATGTCTGATGGATCAGAGAATCAACGCATTCCTCCAGATAATCTTCCACCTTGTAAATAGGAACTACGATTGACACCAAGTCAGTTGTCAATGATCTCCACCCTCTTTCCAATGGCGTTTGGTACTATTGTCGCATTGGGACCTAACCAGTATTTCCAGTTCTTATCCGGTATTCTCCAGTTTTCACCGTACTTCTGAGACAACAGCTTCTCGTAGTTTTCGGGCACCGGCAGCGAAGCATCATACACCGGAAAATCTATCATATCCGTAACGGTATCGCACCATAAAGATACGATTTCATATTCATTGTAATTAAATTCTTTTTGAGGCGGTCTGAAGCAGATACAGCAATACATTTTGTCGCCTTCCTGACGGTAATAATGCACGTCGAATTTAATCCCCAGCTTAGAAAAGGAATCCTCGATCACCTGATTATCTGAATCAACAAATCTTAATACATGCTTATATCCTAATTCGGATAATTTTTCTACGAATTCATTCTGCCTTCCGAAATACCCCATGACACCCAAATCAATATCTAAATCGTGAGAAATAATTCTTCCCTCTCTGACAATTCCCAACATTGTTCCCATATCAAAGAAGAAAGGAATCCCCCCCCTAGTAAAATCGTGATAAATGGAAAACAAAACGTTTTTTCCATTTTTATCCAAATTCTTCCTTACATTTTGTTTCCTTCTTCTTTCTTTTATTGTGAACATTTTTTTATAAAGGGCACTGGTTAATTTAAAGTGACAGAAAAAGTCTTTAATCATTCTCCACATTTTACAATCTCCTTAATAATTTGTTTTTCATTCTTTTAGAATAACGCTGATCACTAATGACATCTGAATTTTTATTCATTACGATAAAGGCAACAATAATTGTTAACCATGTGGTTACAGTATACTGGCAAGCAAGTATATTCCATTCAATTATCATTGCTATTATTATAGCGCCTAATGTTTTTTCGTTGTTTTTTAATAATTTCACGATGATATTGATGATATAGATGATAAACCAAAAAAATATGGGAATTCCATAAATAACGCCAATCGTAAGAAAAGTGTTGTGAACGTCGCCTCGAAAACCATAATTCTTAATCATAATATCTGATGTTTTTAAAGGACCATTACCAAAGATAGGGTGAAGCATCATAATTTTGATTCCGTAGTCCCAATCCTTAATCCTTTTCATATTGCTGTTGTCCATATAGGAATTCTCAAATATTCGTTGATAAATACTCTCGGGAATCACCTTGTTGACAACTAACAGAATGCCAATTAAAAGCAACACGCCTACCAACAGCAACAATCGCTTTTTAACTTCTGATGATTTCATAAAATTTATCAACAGAATGATAAATGCAAGAATAGAAACAACTGCGCTTCTTGAACCCGTCAAGAATGCTCCAACCATCGCTATCATTGAAAAGGAAATACTGGTAATCATTTTCCGCTTGTTCTGAAAATCGTCAATAGCGTTATACACCGAAAAACAGAAACCAGCTGTTAACAACACGCCCAAATAGTTGGGTTCAAATGTTATGTGTTTTCCAAAAGATTGGGTATATGTGAGCTTTGAAGTACCTTTATAAAGGTATTCCTCACCAAAAAAGATAATCAGTAATGAAAATATCACAGAAGAAATAATCATACCCTGAATAATGATTTTCGCATCAATTTGATTATATCTAACTAAACTAATCGACACAATCAACATCATATATAACGAGATGCTCATAGCACTTCCATGATCATATGTTCCTTTTATGATAAACAAAGTGGTCAAGATCAGTAAGACCATTGCTAAGACAAAGGTTGAATCAATGCTAATGACCTTTTTTTTTGTCAAAATAAATTCAATAAAATTAGAGATCATTGCAATAAAGAAAAGAAAGTAATTATCGGCAATACCTAATGCAGCACCATTACCTATGAACAATAAGACGGTCCCCATAGCAATTAGGATACTGCCTATATGGGGCTTGAGGTTATCAGTATTCTCCATTTTTTCAATCATTCTGAACATCACCTATAATTACCATAAAAAAAATCCTGCATTTTCTTTGAAACGGTGCCCAAATCCAGCCCCTGCTCATACATGATACGAGTATAATCCCCTCGGCTAATTGCAGACGCACAATTGGAACACTCTGTGCACCAATCATCGATATATTGCTCGTCCACAGGCAACATAACAACTAAATCTGTCATTTTTACCTCTGGCGTAATGTTGTTGGAAATAATACATTTTATACCGTTCGTCTGTGCCTCAATTGTAGATACAGGAAAACCTTCAAAAAATGACGGCTGCAAAAAAACATCGGCACAGTCTAAATACGGTTTTACATCAGATTGCGATCCAAGAAACAAAACTTTATTTATTCTGTTTTGTTTAACATATTGTTTTAGAACATCGCTTTGCGATCCATCTCCGACTATCAACAACGTAGATTTAATCTGCTTATTCTGTAAACGCTCCAATACCTTGATGGAATGAATAAAATTTTTAACCTTTTCTACTCGTCCCACACAGCATAAAACCAGTTCATCTTCAGAAATGCATAAATCTTCTCTGATGGCCTTCCGTGTAGCGGAATCAAATTGAAATCTTTTTAAATCAATGCCATTATACAGAATATGAACATCATCATTTATCACACCATATAAATGGATAGCCGCGCTTTTTGAACAGGACACAAGCACATCTGAACACGCAACCAACCGATTACGGTTGAATAGGTGAAGAATACTATGCCCCGCCTTTAGAACAGGATCACTATACTCTATTTTGCTATTATGAGAATGAGAGATGATACGCGCATTACTATATTTTTTTGCGTACTTATACATTGTGATATTACTTGCCGATGCCGTGTTAATCCAGATAACATCATATTCCTGTCCGTGTTCGCGCCAAAACGAACGCTGCCTCATATTACTTTTTATAATGTTTTTTTTGCGCTTGGGAATATAATAAAAAATTGAATTGCCTTGAAGTATTTCTTCATATTTAAAACGATTTCCAAAGCAAAGAAAGTCGAAATGAATATTTTCAGGGCAATGTGCTATAATGCCAAGGACTTCTCTTTCAACTCCTGCCAATATACCTGACATACCTATTACAAGTACTCTGATATCTTTGTTCATAAATTCATACCTCATCCTATAAAAAGTACCCTTGTGACTGACATGATGATCATTCTGCTTTTTACTTATTTGTTTATGAAGTTGATCCCATAATTGTTCCGGCACCATAAACAATGTGAAGCAACAAAAACATAACAGGCAGGAAAAACAAATACAGACTTCTTTCTTTGCA
>CADCOF010000075.1 GCA_902802975.1 uncultured Ruminococcus sp.
TATTTTGTTTCACGTGAAACAATTTGGATTGATTTGAAGTATTCTGAGATATTTTGTTTCACGTGAAACAATTTGGATTAATTTGAGGTATTCTGAGATATTTTGTTTCACGTGAAACAATTTGGATTGATTTGAAGTATTCTGAGATATTTTGTTTCACGTGAAACAATTTGGATTGATTTGAAGTATTCTGAGCTATTTTGTTTCACGTGAAACAATTTGGATTGATTTGAAGTATTCTGAGATATTTTGTTTCACGTGAAACAATTTGGATTAATTTGAAGTATTCTGAGATATTTTGTAAATAATTAGAAAAAGGTCTTTTATTTGTCACAAAAAAATGATATAATATACGTGTTCCGTTTAAAAAGAGAAGAAAATTGCAGAAGAAATTTGCAAATGAAAGGCTGTTGATTACAATGAGTAAGATTATTGCAATAGCAAATCAAAAGGGTGGAGTTGGAAAGACAACTACATCTGTGAATCTGTCCGCAGGTTTAGGCATGTTGGGCAGAAAGGTTTTGCTTGTAGATATCGATCCACAGGGCAATGCAACCAGCGGAGTCGGGGTTGACAAGCGCGCCACAAAGCACAGTACGTATGATATTTTTGTTGAAGGACTAAGCGGAAAGGACGCAGTTGTAAAGACTCAGTTTAATAATTTGGATATTATCCCGGCAAGCCTTGATCTGGCAGCTGTCGAGCTTGAGATTGCTGACAAGAAGCATCGTGAAGCTATACTGAAATCTGCAGTTATTCCACTTCGTGATACATATGATTATATCATAATTGACTGTCCTCCTTCGCTTGGGCTTATCACTGTTAATGCGTTGTGCCTTTGCGACACAATCCTTATTCCTATACAATGTGAGTATTATGCGCTTGAGGGATTATCTCAGCTTATGAATACGGTTCGCCGTGTTAAGCGTCAATACAATGAACATATTGAAATTGAGAGTGTTCTGCTCACAATGTATGACGGACGACTGAATCTTACACAGCAGGTGGTTGAGGAAGTTAAGCGATTTTTCCCGCGTAAAGTATTCAATACTGTAATTCCTCGTTCTGTAAGACTTAGTGAAGCACCGAGTTTCGGTACTCCGATTATGTATTATGATAAGTCTGGTAAAGGCAGTATGGCTTATCTCGATCTCTCTCGTGAAATTGACGGAAAAAATAATTAATTAAGTTTATCATAATATCTAACATCAAAAAATGAGAGGTGAATAATATGGCTTTAAAAAAAGGCGGTCTCGGAAGAGGACTTGATCAGATATTCCTTCAAAATGAAAGTGAAAACAGGGGCGGTACTGTTTCATTGAGAATATCGGAAATAGAGCCAAATAAAAATCAGCCGAGACATGAATTTGATCCCGAAGCATTAAAAGAGTTGTCTGAATCTATTGAGCAGCACGGTGTATTGCAGCCGCTTGTGGTGCGTCCTTTGTTTGACGGAGGATACGAGATAGTAGCAGGCGAGAGGCGTTTTCGTGCAGCAAGAATGGCCGGACTCAACGAAGTACCTGTAATAATTCGTGAACTTACAGATTCTCAGTCGATGGAAATTGCTTTGATAGAAAATCTGCAGCGTGAGGATCTTTCTGATTTGGAACTTGCAATGGGCTATGAATCGCTGATTAAAGAATACAACATGACTCAGGAACAAATTTCAGAGACAGTTAATAAGTCGCGCTCATCTGTTGCAAATACACTCAGGCTGATGAAACTTCCAGATTCGGTGAAAACAATGCTGACAAACGGAGATATTTCGTCAGGTCATGCACGCGCGCTTTTAGGCTTGAATGACAGTGAACTGATTGAGAAAACTGCCGAGGAAATTCTGGAGAATGCATTGAGTGTTCGAGAGACAGAAAAACGTGTTCAGTTTTTAAATAAACTGGTAGAGCCCGATGAAGAGTCTGTTATCAGAGAAAAAGTTGATAAAAGACCTCAGTATTATCGTGAAGTTGAACTTTCACTTACTGAGAGTTTTGGGCGCAAAGTTCAGGTAAATCAGAGAAGTAAGACAAGCGGAACATTGGTACTTGAATTTTACGGCGAAGATGACTTGAAAGAGCTGATGAAGCGTTTCAAGGAAGATGAATGACAAGAAAGGTGAATTTAGATGATTGACATAAAATTTCTTAGAGAAAACCCCGATATCGTCAAAGATAATATCAGAAAGAAATTTCAGGACAGCAAAGTTCCTCTTGTTGATGAGGTGATCGAGCTTGATACGCAAAGACGCGCTGCACAGCAGAAGGCGGATTCACTCAGAGCAGAGAGAAACAAGTATTCAAAGCAGATCGGCGCATTGATGGGGCAGGGGAAAAAGGACGAAGCGGAGCAGATGAAAAAGCTCGTCACAGAGAAGTCAGATGAACTTGCTAAACTTGAATTGCTTGAGGAAGAATTGTCCGAACAAGTGACAAAAATTATGATGACAATTCCGAATATCATTGATGAGAGTGTTCCGATAGGTAAGGACGATTCGGAGAATGTCGAAGTACAGCGTTACGGCGAGCCGTTTGTTCCTGAATTTGAGATTCCTTATCATACCGATATTATGGAGAAACTCAATGGTATTGACCTCGACAGTGCAAGAAGAGTTGCCGGCAATGGTTTTTACTATCTGATGGGTGACATAGCGCGCCTTCATTCTGCTGTTATTGCTTATGCCAGAGATTTCATGATTGACAGAGGATTTACTTACTGTGTACCTCCGTTTATGATTCGCAGCAATGTTGTCACCGGTGTTATGAGCTTTGCTGAAATGGACGCCATGATGTATAAGATCGAGGGCGAGGATCTTTATCTGATTGGCACAAGTGAGCATTCAATGATCGGAAAGTTTATTGATACAATTATTCCCGAGGAAGAGCTGCCGAAAACGTTAACCAGCTATTCGCCTTGCTTCAGAAAAGAAAAAGGGGCGCACGGTATCGAAGAAAGAGGCGTTTACAGAATACATCAATTCGAAAAGCAGGAAATGATTGTTGTCTGCAAGCCTGAGGACAGCAAAATGTGGTTCGATAAGCTTTGGCAGAATACAGTAGATTTATTCCGTTCGCTTGATATTCCTGTTCGTACTCTTGAGTGCTGTTCGGGAGATCTTGCTGATCTTAAGGTGAAGAGTGTTGACGTCGAGGCATGGTCGCCGAGACAGAAGAAGTATTTCGAAGTCGGCTCATGCTCGAATCTTGGTGATGCACAGGCAAGACGCCTGAAGATAAGAATCAGCAAGGGTAAGGATAAGTACTTCGCCCATACGCTCAACAATACAGTAGTTGCGCCGCCGAGAATGCTTATCGCATTCCTGGAGAATAATCTCAACGAGGACGGTACTGTAAGGATACCGGAGGTTTTGCGTCCCTATATGGGCGGCAAAGACATTATAAAATAAGATGGACGAGAAGATCAATAATACATTCAAGCAGATACAGAGATTTTGTGTTCCGAAGGGTATCAACGAAACATCGACCGTTGTACTTTTAGTGATGATATTATTTGGCACTACACCGGGAGTACTAACTATAATTAACCGAGACAAGAATAATATAGTCATAAGCATAATCTTCTTCTTTGTAATGGTCTTAGGAGCGTTTATTACAAGTTTTTTATTTACAGACATGGCTACATTCAGATACAAACATGCTATGAAAAAGATCAAAGAAGACGGTGCTATGGAAATTGTAGCAGATGATTTTCGCACGGGGAAATATCTTGCAGAGGGTGAACTTGTTGCAGGGCAGACGTATTTCTTTATTCGAGGAAAAGGCATTATTTCTGAATACGATGAGCTGGAATCAATAGGGGTTCGTCAATTAGTAAGAGTTGATGATTATAATAGAGAGACAAATATAGATCGTTATTTTGAGATAGAAATAAGTAAGTCACACTATGACCTTTGTCCCGACAGATTAAACGTTGCATCTTTAAATGTATTTAAAGAACTAAAAAAAGTCCTTACGGAGATCAAACCGGATATTAAGGTCGTTGAAGAAGCAAGAATAGAAAAAGTCTATCCTTCTCCGGGTTGATGTTATTGTGAAATAAGACAGTCATAAAATAAAATCTCATAATTGTTCATTGAATATAAAAACTACCGGGTCATTTTTTACGAATGGCTCGGTAGTTTTCTTTTTTACATACAAAAAACATGTTTGCCGATGCTTAGCATTACCGGACGGGAACGTATCCACTGACTTGTGGCTGTTACCGGATTATAGTAATAAATACAGCCGTTTGATGGATCCCAGCCGTTTAGTGCGTCCATTGCCGCACGTTTGCTTGACTCGCTCACAGGCTCGTTGATTTGACCGTCATCTACACACGAGAATGCACCGTTTTGATATACAACTCCGGCAATGGTATTTGGAAAAGACGGGTGTTCCACACGATTCAAAATGACTGCGCCCACAGCAACTTGTCCTTCGTATGGTTCGCCTCTCGATTCCGCCGAAATAATTCTTGCAAGAAGATCAATCTCGCTTTGAGAATAACCATAGTTACCCGATGAGTCGGATAATCCAAGATAGAGAAGTGTTTTGGAGCCGGCAATACCGTCCGGAGTTAACCCGACGTCACGTTGAAATGATGTGACTGCGTTTCGTGTTTGTGAGCCGTAAATGCCGTCAATATCGCCGTAGTAGTAGCCGAGTGATTGAAGAGTTTGTTGAATTTTTGTCACTTCGCTGCCTGTTGAACCATACTTTGACAATGCGGAAACTTTTACGCCTACAATTGCAATTATCAGGAGTGTGGCAATTATTGCATAGATTTTTTTCATTTGTTACCTCCGAATGATTAATGTGTTAATAGTGTTTCCAATAAGTATGGTATTATACGGAACTATAAATGAGCAAAAAAGTAAAAATGCACAAAACTGAAGTTTGATAGAGCATAGCATAAAGTTTTCGCCAAGCCTTTTTCAAA